>CAJOOA010000093.1 GCA_905236055.1 Candidatus Gastranaerophilales bacterium
GCAGGTTATTCAATTGCAAGAAATTGGGAAACACAATTGGGATCATTAGACGTAGCGGCAGACAATGCGGCTATGGGTTCAGATATGATGTCCACACTTGAAGACAACTATTCATTGATATCTTCTCACTTGCAACGTGTAAGAGATTTGACAGAACAGGCAGCAAACGGTACTTACGGTTCTGATTCACTTGCTGCAATCAAATCAGAAATGAAAGCAAGATTAGACGAAATTGACCGTATCGCCGCAAATTGCGAATACAACGGTATAAAACTTATGAACGGTGACCATGGGTCTGCTGATATTAACTTACAAGTTGGCTTATATTCAGGAAATGACAGCAAAATTGTTTTGGATAAGAGCTTGTTCAAATCTGCTACAAGCGGAGTTTTGTTTAGTACATACACATCAGACTCTTCACTAACAACTTCAGAATTAATTGCAACAAAATGTTCTGCAGCTGCAACTGCTGATGACATGCTCGACGAAATTGATAAAGTAATCAAACAAATTTCAACAAGAACAACAACATTAGGTGCTGCACAAAACAGAATTGATTCGGCAATTGAATCTATCGGTGTTCAGTCTGAAAATATTACATCATCACTTTCTACATTGAGAGATGCTGATATTTCTAAGGAATCTTCAAGATATATTCAGTCACAAATATTACAACAAGCAGCTGCAACGCTGTTATCTACAGCTAACCAAACTCCTAGTATTGCTTTGAACTTAATTTAATAGGGATATGAAGTAAAGACTAAGGAAAGGATGATTAATTATGTCACTTACAATTAATACAAACATTTCGTCAATAGTGGCGCAGAGGAACTTAACCAGTGCGACTACATCATTAAACCAAGCCATAGAAAGAATGACCACAGGTTATAAAATTAACCATGCCGGTGACAATGCAGCGGGCTATTCTATTGCAAGGAATTGGGAGACTCAATTAGGATCATTGGATGTAGCGGCAGATAATGCGGCAATGGGTTCAGATATGATGTCAACATTAGAGGACAACTATACACTAATATCTGCGCACCTGCAACGTATAAGAGATTTGACCGAGCAGGCAGCTAACGGAACATACGGTAAAGATTCCAAGGTCGCAATTGAATCCGAAATAAAAGCGAGATTGGATGAAATCAACAGAATTTCAGCAAATTGCGAATACAACGGTAAAAAATTAATGAATGGTTCAACAGGAGCATTAAATCTTCAAGTCGGTTTGTATAGCAGTACTGACAGCCAGATTGCCCTTGATGCATCATTGTTCTCCAATGCATCAATAGGTGGATTGTTGGCATCATATTCAGGAACAGCTGCCCCCGGAGGTGTTACACTTGCTAATATTATAAAGGCAGCAAATCATGGTACAGCAGTTACCGTATCGGCAGCAGGGTTGACAACAGATGCTCAGAAGCATGCTCTTGCATCAGCATGTGCCGGATTGGACTACAACGGTGGCAATTTTGCAGATCAAACAACGGCGAATTGCGGACCTGAGCAGATGTTGCATTTTATTGATAAAGTAATGTCTGATTTGTCTACTAAGACAACAACATTAGGTGCTGCACAAAACAGAATTGATTCAGCTATTGAATCTATCGCAGTTCAATCGGAAAATATCACATCATCACTTTCAACATTGAGAGATGCAGATATTTCCAAGGAATCTTCAAAATATATTCAGTCGCAAATATTGCAACAAGCAGCAGCTACGTTGTTATCTACGGCTAACCAAACTCCAAGTATTGCACTGAACCTTATTTAATGAATAAGAACATATTTAAAAAAGTGCCGATTTCGCGGCACTTTTTTATTTCCCGTTTTCTGCTTTCAAAATTTATGCTATGGCTTCAAAAGAGGTTTTGTGTTTATTTGCCATATTAACACCTGCTTGAGCATTCAAAAATTTTAATGCTCCAACGAAATTTTTAGAATTTCCAAATTCTTCACCTGCTTTGTTCATAACACCTGCGATTTCGTTTTGCGCAGCGTTTTCGCGTACAATTTCATTTTTCTGACGAATAATTTCTTTTATATTGTTTTCGCTGACTTTTTGTTTAAAGCCGACTTCTTGCTTTTGTTCAGAGGAGTGTACATTATTAGTTTTCTGCTCTTTTATTTGAGTATTAAAAGGATTCCGCTGAACTTCAACAGAACTTCTTGCGATATCCATAATCTCTTCTTTAAAAGAAGTTGTATAATTATTTTGAGCATCTTTAGCCATGGCTTCGGCTCTCTGACGAATACGATTAAATATCATCTCCTTCAGGGCTTCAGCTTCATTTCTTGAAACTATTGCATTATAGTTATAATTTTGCATGACTCGTCCTCTTATTATTATAAACACAAAAATGTTACAAAAATTGACAAAAAGTATATACTTTTTATATATTTGTTACATAACTTAACATTGTTTAATTTACTTTGTCATGTTATTCAAATGGCTTTATAAACTGATTTTCGATAAAAATAATATGCCGATGTAATGTTTACAAAGCATGGGATATTTGTGTTTTTGAGTTGCTTATTGTATAATTAAATTGCTATTTATATTTCGGCTAGTGTAAAATCTTAACAGGAAGGGAGTTACCGACCTGTTTTCTTTTGGTTTACCTACCGATTTAAATCAACAAACTATAAGACAAATTATTTATACCCTTATCTAATACAAATTTTTCATAATTTATTAAAAAAATAAACTATGCCGAATTGTGACTATAAAAAAGAGAGCTTAACAACTATAGTTGCACTTGCTCAAAACAGAGATATAAAGGCGATAGAAACGTTGATTAGGCGGGAACAAAAGCATATTTATGCTATCTTTTCACATCTTACCGCAGAAAAGGAAGATGTTGCGGATTTAACTCAAGAAACGCTTGTCAAAATGGCAAAGAATATAAAAAACTTAAAATCTCCCGAACACTACGGACAATGGCGAAACAAAATTATTTCAAACACTTTTTATGACTATACAAAAAAACATAATATTCAGTATGCCGAGATGGATGAGGACAAATTAAATGAAATTAAAGATAATTCTCTTTGTGAACCCGGTGATAAATGTATATTCAGCGAAATTGAAGACCTTGTAAAAAAAGCGTTAATCAAACTCCCTCAGCACTTACGATTATCCATAGTTTTAAGAGAATACGAAGGACTTAGCTATGAGGATATATCAAAGATTACAAACACCACAATCGGTACGGTAAAGTCGAGAATATCTCGAGCAAGATTAAGGTTGAAGGAAACACTTGCAGATTTTATATAAAGGAGCAGTTATGAAACTCAAATGCAGTCAAATTGAAATATTGATATCATTTTACATGGAAGACGAACTAAGCCCATGCTTAAAACAACAGTTTGAAGAACATCTTAAAACCTGTGAAAATTGTGCAGCAAAATTTGCCATGGTTAAAGATATGATTGATGATATTAAAAAAAGTGCTGTATCTCAGCATACAAAATGCTTTAATGACAATACTTATGCAACGAATATTCATCAGGATGTTTTTATGAATAAACTTTCGGAATATATGGACAATGAATTACCGGATGAAGAAAATATAAAAATAAAAAAGCTCGCCATAACAAATAAAACCGCAAGGAAAGAGCTTGAGGACAGCTATAATATCAGAAAATTAATGAGCGAATCATATAAGAAAACAAAAGCAGAAGCAAAGCAGGATTTTGCAAAATCAATTATGAAACAGCTTGAATTTGAAGAAGAAATTCAATCAGAATTTAATCCGGCAATAAAGCTTTTGATAGTTTTTACGGTAATGGTAATTATTTCGGCTGTTACTCTGATTATTTTATTTAACTAAAATTAACTTGTATGTCCATAAACTTCGTGTTATTATACGCATTGTAGTACGTATCGTCGAAATATTATTTTTAATTCTTTAACTGAGGAGTATGTTTATGCGTGTTAATCCAATTAACATGACTGTTTATGGTCAAAATAAAGCTAAGAATCAACCATCTTTTGGTGCGGTACTCTTAAACAAAGCAACTATCACGGATAGAACAACAGGTAAACCGGTCGATGTTGATATTGTTGAATTGGAAACAGAATATCGTGAGCTCTTGGCAGATTTGCGACTTAAACATAAAAATGATGTTTCGGAAGAAGAATTTAAGAATATGGTGGATAAAAAAAGAGAGGATATCAAAAATAACGCTTGGGAAGCAACAAAAATCCCATATAAAAGGTTATACAATATGTATTCTCGTCCGGGTGAATTATCCGGAAAAATACCATTAGTGAATACAGGAACTGCACTAGGCGCCCCAATAGAGGCAGGGGCCGCTGTTTTGAAATTAATGTGTTTGGTATACGAAATAGAAAACCAACCCTCGGAATTTGAACTAAAGCAAGCGGAAAAAGAGTCAAGGGCTAATGCTGAGGAATATTACAATGTATCTCGTTATTCTAAACCTGAAACGAACTGGATAGAAACAATTGTAATGGACAATTTGGTTGAAAAGAGCGGAGATAAATTGTATAAAGGCGATTTTGAATTGATGCAATCACTCGCTACACAAGATTATTATATTGCAGATGTAAATGAAAGAGTTAAAAAAAGAAATCTGATGACATCCGAGGAAGGTGATACTACTTCTATGAGGGATTATTTGCATGCTCTAACGAATGGGCAGAGAGAAGTTATGCCAAGAGGAGGTTATGGACTTTTAAAAAGAGAATATGGAGAAGCGCTGTCTTATATGCCTCATACGATAGACAGCATTGTGCATAAAAAACGTATTGTTGAAAACCCTGTTCGCCAAAGAATTTTGATGGCTATAGAACCGCAAGCTGACGGAAATTATAGGAACTTAAAACCGGATACAAAAATTTATGGTATGGCAGAAGTTTATACAGACAGAGCAATGGATGTCGTTGAAGATATAGCTTCCGAAAAACTTGATGCGGAAATAGAGCGTATGAACGGAATTGTTAAAGCAGATAAAGAATTTGATGAACTTTTTCAAAAATTTAAAGATTCAGGTAAAAAAGATGAAAATATCAAAAAACAATTAAGTCAAATGGCACAAGATATATGCAAAAAGTATGATATTGCTTGGGGGGATTTTATGGGGCTGACAGGCAAGGGCAAAGAGATTTATATTATTGACGATGTTCCTGACTATGTCGGCAGAAAAGCAATGAAGAAAATAAATATACCCGAAGATAAAGCCCTGCCGGCACAAATTTGGAAGCTGTTCTCGACGAATAATGGTTTTGACGGTGCTGAAGAAACTTTACTAGATACAATATGCAAAAAAGCAAGATTCAGCGGAATATTTACAAGCATGTGGGTATCAAATGCAATTAATCACTGTGAAGGGTTTAAGGTTCTTGCTGGTTGGAACGGTGAAAAGCTCCTGAAAGAGGGCTTTATAAAACGCAAAAGCTTGCTAAGTGTTAAAATATAAAGTGGATAAAATACAAAAACATACTGAAAAAGAACCCATAAGGGTTCTTTTTTAAATGGTGGGCGTTACAGGACTTGAACCTGTGACCCTCTGAATGTCGTTCAGATGCGCTACCAACTGCGCCAAACGCCCATATTATTCAATTTTTAAATTATTCCTCCGCTTGGTGATTTTCCGTTCAGATGCTACCTCTCAGAA
>CAJOOA010000094.1 GCA_905236055.1 Candidatus Gastranaerophilales bacterium
CATTGTCATAATGGGAACAGGCTGCCCATTTGTATTTATAACAAATATTTTCTGCAAATCCTCGATTTTATTTCTGTAATCGCCTTCTGCTTGCATAAACACCTTGAATACCCTGCCTAACTTATTAAAGTCATTAACATATGAATATGATAATGTTGAAGCCAAGGTATTATGGAGTTCAGATAAATCAACTCCTTGTGCTAACGCTTTTTCGTAATCTATATCAAGCTGATACTGCGGAACATTCGCCTGAAACTGTGTATAAACATTTTGTAATGAAGGATCCTGATTAGCTTTTGCAATAAATTCTTCCGCAAATGCTGCAAGATCTTGTACGCTTGCGTTTCCTGTTGACATAAGCTGATATTCAAAACCTCCTGCCATACCTAAACCGTCAATTGCCGGAGGAGACAGGGTAAATATTGCAGCTTCATTTATATCTGCCGTACGTTTATATATTTCACCCAAAATCCCGTTATGAGAAAGATCTGTCTGTTTGCCCTGAATCGTACGGATAACCCAGCTAATAGGATTAACTTTTCTCTCACCCCATTCAGTTAACTGTATAACTATAGTTGCCTGATTTGAAGGTCCGGCGCCGCCAAATGCGATAACCCTATTTTTATCAATACCTTCTATATCTTCTATTTTTTTTATAAATTTTGCACAGACATCCTTTGTCCTGTTTAATGATGCTCCATCAGGAAGTGTCACAACAGAAATCAACATACCCTGATCCTCATCAGGAATAAATCCTGTCGGAATAACCTTGAATAAACCTAACATTAACATAACAATTGCAACATATGTAATTATTGTCAGTTTCTTATCAATAACAAATTTTTTAACAACATCAATATAAAATGTGGTTAATTTATCAAAATATACGTTAAAGATTTCAAGCCCTTTATTCAGATATTCTTGAGCCGTTTGTACCCAAGGGAATTTACCAAAATCTTTCTTCTTTGATGGATTCAGAATAATAGAACACATCGCAGGTGAAAGTGACAGGGCACAAATCGCAGAAAAAGCAATTGATACTGCAATACAAACAGCAAATTGCTTGTACATAGTACCTGACAAACCGCTCATAAAGCACATCGGAACAAATACCGCCATAAGAACGGCTGCCATAGCAACAAGCGAACTCCCAACCTCGCCCATTGTGATTTGTGTTGCCTCCAATGCTGATTTACCTTCTTCTATATGTCGTTTTACGTTTTCAATTACAACTATCGCATCGTCAACTACTACTGCGACTGCAAGAACGAGAGCAAATAACGTCAGCAGGTTCAAAGACATACCCAACGCCTTCAATGCAATAAATGTACCAACTAACGATACCGGAATCGTTACGCAAGGAATTAGTGTAGCTTTAAAATCACCTAAAAATACAAATATAATTAAAATAACAATAAGTGATGTTAAAAGAATAGTAAATTCAACCTCTGACATAGATTCATTAATAAAAGTTGAACTGTCCATCATAATATCAAGTTTCAAAGAATCAGGGAATGTTTGGGAAAGTTCATACATTGTTTTGTAGACACTGTTACAAATTTCAACCGTATTTGCACCCGGAAGCGGCATAACCTGAATTAACGCCGCAGGTTTTGTATTAACGATACCAAACATTGAATATGATTTCGCACCCAATTCGACTCTTGAGAGTTCTTTCAATCTTAATTTTGAACCATCAGAGTTAGAGCGGATAATAATATTCCCAAATTCTTCAGGTGTTTGTAGTCTGCCTTTTGTCAAAAGCGAAAGTTTCAAACTGGGGTTTGCATCCGTCGGCTGATCGCCCAGGGCACCTGCTGAAAGCTGAATATTTTGGTTTTGGATTGCTTCTTTAATCTCGGAAATTTTAACTTTATAACTTGCAAGTTTAGCAGGATCAAGCCAAATTCTCATACTGTAATCATCCGCACCAAAGACATTAACAGAGCCGACACCATTTATTCTTTTTATGGCATCTTTTACATAAATATTTGCATAGTTTGTTAAATCAAGTTGATTCCACGAATCATCTTCAGATGCTAGATTTAAAATAATTGCACCTGCACCACCGACTTTATTTTCAGCTGTTAATCCTTGCTGAAGAACTTCTTGGGGGAGAAGTGATTGAACCTGTTGAAGTTTATTTTGAACATTCATCAAGTTTATATCATTATCCGTCCCAGTTTTAAAAAATATGGTTAAGTTATAAGCACCGTCGTAACTTGTTGAGGACATATATATCATATCCTGAACACCGTTTAGCTGAGATTCTAAAAGTGATGCGATGGAAGATTCTATAACCGCGGCACTTGCCCCCGGATAATACGCAGATATTGTAACCTGAGGAGGTGTAATGTTGGGATATTTTTCCTGCTGTAAACCAAACAGAGAAAGTAACCCCAGAATTACTATCAGAGCAGATATTACAACTGCAAAACGGGGTTTTTTAATAAAAAAGTATAAATCATCTTTTTTAATTCCCATTATTTCTTCTCTCCATTACTTTTTTCGGTAGAATCAGGCTGATACTGTTTGGTTTTTAATGACTGTCCTGTTTTGTAAATATCCTGAATACCTTTCATTACAACGACATCATCGTACTCTAAACCGCTTTCTACTATCCAATTATTTTCATAGTTTTCTTTAACTACAACATCTTTTTTTGCAGCTTTTCCGTCTTTTATTGTCCAAACGTAATATCCTGTTCCTACATCAGTTTTTGTAGCAGATTGAGGAATTAACATGACTTTTTTAGGTTGGTTAACTCTTATTGATACATTAACATAATCTCCCGGAACCAGAAGCTCGTCAGGGTTTTCAAACACAGCTCTCATCGTGACAGTACCTGTGTTTTCATCCACTTTATTATCTACAAATTCTATTGTCCCCTCTTTTTCGTAAGTTGAACCATCAGCAAGCTTTAATAATACCGATGCTGTGCTATTATCATCTGGGTTCTCTTTACAATATTTTTTTAGTTCAATAAAATCACCACTTTTTAACGGAAAAATAACTTTCATAGGGTTTGTTGTATAAATTTGTGCAAGAACACCTGTTGAAGGTGTGACATAGTTACCTTCCGAAACGATAGTTTTACCGATTCTTCCGTCCATTGGAGAGGTTATATTTGTATAACTCAAATTAAGAGTTGCTTTATTCATATCGGAAATCGCACCATCAAGGGCAGCTCTATTTTTATTACGTGCGGTAAGAGCGTTGTCATAATACTCTCTGCTTACCAAATCTTCTTTCAAAAGTTGTTCTGCACGCTTTAAGTCAATTTCAGAGTTGTTATAAACTGCTGAATTTTCATTAACTCTTGCTCTTGCAGTTCGTGCAGCAAGTGCATATTCATCCGGTTCTATTAAGAATAATTTTTGACCCTTTTTAACGATATCACCTTCTTGAAAATATCTATTCTGAAGCCATCCGCTGACACGAGCAACTATATCTACCGATTTTTTAGCTTCAATACGTCCTGTTGTGCTATAAGTCGGATAAATTTCCTTTGATATCGGATTTGCCACTTCAACCGTTTTTGGTTGTGCCATCATATAAGACATGACAGCACCCGTAATAAGCGTTTTGCCTTGATTCCAAATTATTGGAACAAGAATAACTGCTAAAATCCACGCAGTAATTTTTGTATTTTTATTCTTCCAATCTATTTTCATACCCTCTTCCCTATTTTTTAGATAATAACCCTCTGCTATTTTACCATGAAAATCGTTTTTAACTTGTATTTTTGTTGTACAATGTATATGTTAAGAATAGGAGATTTATATGAGTAACATGATTCAAAAACTAGGTAATTCGCAAAACATTATCTTTTTGATTGGTATTATTATTTATGGAATCTGTTTGTTTACAATAACAGACATTGCTTTGATGTTATTTGTAACTTATGTTATAGCTTGCGCATTAAATCCGTTAGTTGATAAATTAGAGAAAAAATGTAAAAGAAATATTGCCGCTGCTATTGTATTTGGCGGATTTGTAGGCGGTATATTGTTGATGTTTCTGCCTATAATAATTATTGGCGGGAACGAAATAGCACATCTTGCGGCACAATATCCTCAATATGTTGATCAGGTAAAAGATTATATTATGAATTCGCCTGTTGTTGAAGAATTTGCAAACTCGGGCGGTCTGATGGCTTCAATTACAAGCATTTCCAAAGGCGGATTGTACATATTTGTATCAATGATTTTTACATACTTTTTAATGGTAGATAGAGAAAAACTCTTAAATGCTGCTTTAAGATTTTTCCCTAAAAAATCAAGAGAAAGAATTAAAGAAATATATGATATTTCAGAACAAAAGCTCAGCAGATTTGTATCAGGTCAATTTATTGCTTCTGCAAGTGTTGGTTTGATTATGATTATTGGGCTTTTGTGCTTAAGAGTTGATTCAGCAATTATTTTGGGATGTATTTCTGCTGTTCTAGATATTGTTCCGGTTGTCGGGCCTGCAATTGCTCTAGTTGTTTGCCTAGCCGTAACGTACAAATTAGGATGGACTGTGGTTATCGCAACTGCTGTGATTTTTGCTATAGCACAAATAGTTGAAAATAATGTTGTAAAACCTTACGTTTTCGGTAAATTTATGGATCTGCATCCGATAGTTATCTATATATTCTTATTTGTTTGTGCAAAATATTTTGGTGCCGTAGGTGCAATCTTCGCTCCTGCAATAGCAGCAGATACTTGTGTCTTCATTGAAGAACTATATCTGAAAAATATGGATGCAGATATTGCTGATGAAGAAGTGGTAAATAAGGAATAAAGGTCATAACCCCAATTAAAGAATAAAAAATCGGGTTGAATATCAATTACTCAACCCGATTTTAAAATTTATTAATAAGCAAAGCTGTAGGTTTGACCAAGTTTTTTTACCGTAAATTGAAGCGGTTGCGGGTCATCTTTAAATTTTAAACAAAGTATTCTCATTGAAGAATTTGCCTTTAGGTCATAGTTTTCAGGTAATGAATGA
>CAJOOA010000095.1 GCA_905236055.1 Candidatus Gastranaerophilales bacterium
AGTTGGTAGGGTGGGTAAAGCTACATTTTGCTTGAAGTTTAGACGAAAATTACTGAGTGCGTACCCACCAAATATTTAGTGGTGGAAATGTGCGTTCAATCATTTTAAAATACATCATTTTTAGCATTTTCCACCCTACATAATTCTCAAAATCCCTGTTCTTTCTTCTCAAACTGACAGTTGTTTTACAAGAATCGTTTTTGTGAGTTCGAGCAAGCCGAGCAGAGGCACGAAGCGGAGTGTAACGAAGCGGAGAGACGAAACACGCATCAACGGAAATTGTAGGATTTCAGTTGCAAGTGTGAGCGGTGCCGTTTAACGCGAGGCGCAGCAAGTCGTGGCAGGCACGTTTAATGCGAACAGGTCAAGGCAGTCTCGTCTTCCGTTCCAAAAGAAGCACCGTAAGGTGGTTTTTTTACATATTTTGCAAGTAATTATATTTTCACAAGAAGTTTGATTATCGTATATAAAATGATTATTAAATGTCAAAAGCCAATGTTATCACGATTTTTGGCGTTTTTTATGTTTTGAGATAGAAAAAATCATACCATTTAAACTTTCGATTGACTTCCGTCACTTTTCTAATCTTGAGAGAGTGCATTATTAGTGTATTTTAAGTTGATCTTATAAAATTTTTCAAATTTCACAAACAGTATGGTGTTTCCAGCAAAATTTAAAAGTTGGAAATTTAAGTTTTGAACTTGGAAGAAAAGTCGGAGAATTTAAAATATATATGGAAATTTACATTAAACTTATTATAAATTTTTATGTTAATATTATTTCAGGAGACAAAATATTGGATATGGAAAGTTCGTACCTAAATTCTATTATTTGTGGTGATGCAGTAGATGTTCTAAAAAAGTTACCAAATAATTGCATTGATTTGGTTATAACTTCACCACCTTATGATAATTTGCGAACATACAATGGATTTGAAGTTAATTTACATAAAGTTGGAAGTGAATTATTTAGAGTATTAAAAGATGGGGGTGTTGTTGCAATGGTTATTCAAGATGCTACACATAACTTTGCAAAAACATTAACATCTTTTAGAACGATAGTAGATTGGTGTGATAACATTGGTTTTAAGCTTTTTGAAACCTGTATATATCATAAAAATGGTACCGAAGGGGCTTGGTGGAAGCAAAGATTTAGAGTTGACCATGAATATATGCCGATATTTTTTAAAGGGGATAAACCACAATTTTTTAATAAAGAGCCATTAAAAATTCCATCTAAACATGGTGGAAAAGTTATGACAGGTAGTGGAAACCGAAGAACAGACGGAACAACAACCAATACTGTAACAAGAGCAATTAATATTATGAAATGTCGTGGAACAGTTTGGGATTATATGATGGCAGGTGATAAAAATCCTTTAAAACGAAAACACCCTGCAGTATTCCCTGATAAAATACCTTATGATTTTATTCAATGCTTTTGCCCTGAAAATGGAATTGTTTTAGACCCATTTGTTGGATGCGGTTCAACAGTTGTAATGGCTAAATTATTAAATAGAAATTATATTGGCATAGATATTTCAGAAGAATATTGCAAGTTATCCGAACAAAGATTAAAGGAGGATACTAAAGAATGTCAGCAATTGAAAATTTATTAAAGGATAAACATAATGATAAAATAGATTATGAATCATTATTAAAGAAATTTCCTTGGATTAATGAAAAAGATAAATATTGTATTTTAAGTCCGGATAGTGATGGATTATTATGTGGTCTCTTTTTATCAAAATATAGGAATTGGAAAATTGTTGGATTTTATGATGATAAAGTTGGAGTAATAAACTATAATCACCTATCAAAGGATTTAATCTTTTTGGATGGCGAAATTTTTAGAAACAATGCAAAAAGTATGGGGCATCACATGTTGAAATTGAATAAAATTCAAAATGTCGATTTTTCTAATTTTGATAATTGCATTCAACCAAATTTGCTACGAAATTATGATGGAAAGCATGATTTTCGTTTAAAATATCCATTGGCTACAATACATATGTTAATTAGCATTATTGCATATGCTGATAAAATCAATAAAGGGCATACTGATATAAAATTCACGGAATCCGCCATCGCTCCACTATTTTTCACGGATGGAGTATTTAATGTTTTATTTTCATATCCTGAAAATGTTTTGAATTGGTTATCATATTTGAGAATTAACGAAGATTGGAATCCTTTAAAAAATATTTTTGAAAATGAAACGTTTTCCGTTTTTTCTACGATGAAATTGATGAATCAGTTTTTCAGAGAAAGGGATAAAATAACTTTGGGAAAAGAAAGGGGGGACCGTTTAAAAATTTCATCAAAAGATGGAACGCCTTACAATATAGAAGAAGTAAAAGATCATGTAAAGATAAATTTCTCTGCAAAAGAACGAATTAAGAGATTTTTGAATATGGTGGGAAATATGACAAATTTCCCTTTTATAGAGGATAAATGGCTGTGTTGGGAAGATTTACAATATTTTAAATTTACGAAACAGGATTTTAAAAAACATAATTGGACACTAACAAATGCGAACTTTGAAAAATTTCTATCTTTAAATCCGTTATCTTGGGCAATGACTTCAGGAGAAAATATTGAATTCACATTAGAAGAACCAGCAAAATTCAATTTTTTATAGAATGTCTTGATTTTATAACTTTTATAGCAATATTTTTCAATGTAGTGTATTCCAATACAAACAATTTTTGAAAATATATAACTTGTCCTTTGTACATTTCCTTATGGTATATAATACAACGAGTAATGATATATGTAAGTTATTTTTATAATTTACTGCTGAATAAATATTTAGGTATGATTTATAAAATACTCAAAATGTAATCATGTATTTGCGGGTTCGTTTTTCGTCTCCACGATAGTGATAAAAAATCTCAAACCAACAGTGAATTTATAATAATGCTAATGCTCTAAGCATTTTTCCTTGCTTTTTTATTAGCTGCGGAGTCTGCTATTGCTCCCATTATGAACCCACCGAGCATAAAGCCGCCTAATAATATTAATGTGGTTAAACTGGCTGTACTTTTATATATTTTATTCAATCCTGTTTTCAATTTTTCTGAATCAGTGCCGTTTTTAAAGATGTTTTCTATAGATTGTTTGTTTATATCCATGTATTCTTTGACATTGCCCGTATTTAGCAAACGATTAACTCCCATAAAAGTTGCTCCGGTTCCAAGTCCCAAGAGCGTGCCAATTCTTTTGCCATCATTTGATTTATAATATAAATTTCCGTTTTCAGAAATTTTTATATTTTTGTTATCATTGGGTGCTTGTTCCGATCCCTTATAGCGAATTTCGTCAGATGCCATTTGAGCATTTTTGTTTCTCAATCTATTTACTATTAAACCGCATCCAAGAGTTAATCCGGAAGCCAGTATAGCAGGTATTAATATACGAGACGTTGGAGTATTTGCTACTTTTTTATAATATTCCGATAGTTTTTCTAAATTAACTATTTTATTTAGTCTTTCTTTTTCCTGTTCGCTCGCAGTGGCCAAAAAATTTTCCAATTCCTTTGCTTTTGAGGATGCTATTTTTGAATTTGTTTTTCCAAAACTATATTGATGTATAAATGCCGGAACAGCGAGAATACCTCCTGCAATTGCTGCAGAATTTGTACTATAATAGGGGTTTCCATTTTTTGTTTCTCTATAATTACCTCTAAAATTTGGATTTTGAGTTTTAACAGAAACATTACTAATATTTAATGACATACTGACACCTTCCACATTCACACTATATTTTATAAAAGTATAATTGGAACGTGGAATTGCTATATAACATTCTGAGCGTCTAATAATTGTTACATAATTTAACAATAAAAAGCGATAACGACATGTAATATAACATAGACTGTTATTACAAGATTTAGAATATATTGCTTTTTTGCAAAAATTTAAAGTAGTTATTCGGCCGAAATTGTTTCTCGCATGGCCTCATTTATAATGGCTTCATATATGTCGTTTGACAGTTCAACTTTCTCATCAAAATTTTTGTATTCTCTTTGTAATGCTTCTGAAAATCTCAATTTGCGTCTATCAGTCCAAAAGTATTTCAAAAACGCATTTTTGTAGTGAGCTTCAATATCTTCAATAGTTTTCGACATCGCTTCAATGTCAACGGTTGCCTTGAATTCTAAGAAAAACGGATTTGTTAATGTGCTTTTTTCTTTCCACAAATCTCTTGCTCCTCTGTATATACGTTTTAATAAGCCGATTTTTGATTTTGTCAGTTCGGGTTCTTGTTCCAGTTTTTGTAAAGGATTTGTGCCGTTGTAATTTCTTTTTCCGTTGTTATACATTTGAATCAAAAATGCATCAGCCAAGTTTTGAGTAGCATGTATTGAATTATCGGGATAAAGAGTTTTTTGCCAGACTTCTTTAAAAATACTCCAGGGATTCCCGTACGTTTTACAAGTTTCCTGCCCCAGATCCGATCTTAATCTGCTGCTTGACCATGCGTTTGTGTATACTACGGAAACTCTTGTATCAGAATCCGCGAGTCTTATTTCGGAGAACTTTTTTTCTGTTTTTTCAATTGATTTTATAAATTTTCTGAAGTAGCACACTTTATTTTTTTTATCTTTTAGCGGTATTTTATCAAGTTCTATATTGTTATCTTGAAGGATTTTCATAATGGATTTTTCTTCGGTGCCATAACGATTAATAATGTCATCGTATAAGTATGTCGGAATCAAGTCTTTGTATTTTCGTAAATCTCTTTTTAATTTATCTGTAAATGCATCATAATTTTTGTATAAAATAGAATTTCTGTTGGTATTTCTGTATGAATCCAAAACGGATTTGTCATCTTGTGGTTCTGCGATTTTTGACTGATTTGTTTCAGTATTTTTAATTTTATGTTCGAATGTATCAAAAATTTGTACAGGACAATTCCCGTCACCATATAAAGTAACGGTTTTCAGAAGTCCTTTTTGTTTGGCTATTTTGTTAATTGATTTTGAAAAATCAACAGATTTATAAAACCTGCCATTTTCAATATATCTTGAAACAACAGTTCCTGTTTTTGTAATTAACGGTTCTCCGACTTTGATAATTTCCGGCATTTTTAATAATCCTTACGTTTATTTAAAACCCGTAAAAATAAAATTTGCCAAAAATTTTTCAATATTAGCGAGAAATTTTTAAATTGTTTTTTAAATATTTTAATGCTTGTTTTAGCACTCGATCATTTTTACGAATATAGTCGTATTTTCTCATACTTACGTATATATCCGGTTCGATCCCTTTTTTATTTATAAAATTACCTGAAGGAGTAAGGTAGTGTTTTACAGTAATATTAATTCCGCAGTTGTCAGGCAGTTTAAAAACGTCTTGCATTACACCTTTACCAAAAGTTTTTTCTCCTATGATAATTGCCCTATTGTTATCTTTCAGAGCGGCAACAAAAATTTCACTAGCAGAAGCGGAATATCTGTCAGCTAAAACGATAATCGGTTTTTTTGTTAGTGTATCGCTATTTGCATTTATAACTTTTTTATTCCCGTCTCTGTCTACTATGCTTAGGATTTCTTTGTCTTGCAAAAGCATGTTTGCCATAACAGCTGCATTTTTTGCTATGCCGCCGGAATTTCCTCTCAAATCAATAATATATGCATCAAATTTATCATCAGAATTTTCCATAATTTCTTGGAATTGTCTTGCAAGATTTCTGTCCATAAAGGAAACTATTCTATAATATTTTATATTCTTAGGGATTTTGTTTTTTTTGTATGGCGGAGTATCGTACATTGAAATATCTTGTTGTTCAGCCGGAACGATTTTGTATGTTTTATCTTCAGAGTGCTTTCTTTTTATGGTAAATTCTACAGAGTTATTATCAATTGCATCTAATGCCGTATTGAAATCATCTGCAGACATGTCTTTTATAGATTTTCCATTGATTTCCAGCAAAATATCATTTTTTTTGATACCGGCTTTTTCGGCAGCACCGTTTTTAACAGGTATAAGGAGGCATTTGTTTTTAAGTTTTCTTATGTAAATACCGAATTGTAGAGTTTTTCCGTCCATACTTAAAACTTCTTCTCTATATTCACTCGGTTGCATAAATATGGTATAAGCATCATCAAGACTTTCTATCATTGTATTTATGGCAGTATAGGTATCTTCATATGTTGCAAGATTTTGGTATTTTGTTTTCCAACGGTTCCAATCTTGATGGTTCATGGATTTGTCATAAAAATTTTCAGATAAAACTTTCCAAGTTGAATCATAAAGTTCAGTAGGAGTAGCATTAACTTTTATAATGCTAAATAAAATTACAATTAAAAAACAAATATACTTTTTCATACAAAACCTTGATTATTTGGCTAAAATATTGTTATTCAAATCCAAAATTTGAGTTGCGTAATTTTCAAATATAGAGCTGTGTGTTATTACAACAATGGTGATTCCATATTTTTCCGAAAACGCTTTAAGCTTAATAGCCAAATTATTTGCAGTATTTTCATCAAGAGCGGCTGTCGGTTCGTCAAGAATTAAAAGTTGCGGTTTTCTTATAAGTATTCTGGCTAATCCGAGTCGCTGACGCTGTCCGCCGCTTATATTATTAGCATCTTCGTGTAATTCATAGTCTTTTCCGTATTCTTTTATAAATTCACCGATTTGAGCAACATTAATAACTTCATTCAAAAATTCTTCAGGATAATTTTCTCCGAGAGTAATGTTATTAATCACTGTGTCCTGAAAAATAAACGGAGATTGGTTCAAAATGTTAACTTGCCTGTAAAAACTGTCATAAGTATAGTCTTTTATATTAACTCCGTCAATTTTGATTGAACCATGTTCAAGATAATTAAATCTCATTAAAAGTGATGCAATAGTCGTTTTGCCGACGCCGGTTCTTCCTTTAATGCATAACAATTCACCTTTATTCAAATGGAAGTGAATGTTTTGGAGTATATCTTTTTCTTTTGTATACCCAAAACTATCACAATCAAAATCTATTGAATTCACTTCTGTCATAATTTGTGTTGGTTGCTCAACGCTTTCGTCAACAATAAAGTTTTCTAATCTTTCAGACAATATCATTGTGCTTTTGCAAGAAGATAAATTTGAAGCGATACCGTTCAAAGGTGATTGAGTCATATTAACAAGCGTATAGACCGCAATGGTTTTTCCTATAGTAAAATGTCCTTTCAAGGTCATATAAATACCTGTTAATAAAACTGCGACAGGGAATATGTATAAAACGATTGTAAAAATTCCGCTGTACAGAAGTCCCCAATACATTGCCATTTTTTGGTTATGGAAAAGGGATTTTTCAAGCATAGTAACCATTTTGTTAACAAAATCATTTTCTTTTCTAAGTTGCTTGATATCTATAAAAGATTTGTGTGCCTGAATATAGAACTGTGTAAGTTCGCTGGTAGAAGCATAAGTTTTCTTGTTATATTCGGCTTTAATCTTGTTTATTTTTCTTGTACAGCCGAAACAAATACTCATAACAACTACTATAGTTATGGAAATCGGCGGGTAATAACTCCACAAAATACAAAATCTTATGAGAAAATTAGTCAAACTTTCATAGAAGGATAAATCACCGGAAGCAAGCCACCCCGCTACAGATTCCGCATCGTTCATAAATTTAGAAGCAACTTCGCCGGAATCTGTTTCTTTTGAGAAAGCAACATTCTGTTTGTAATACGAAGTAAACAAATATTTTGTTACATTTTTTGTAAAATCAAGGCCCATAAAGAAGGATATGATTGAACCAATGTTGGATGATATTACATAAACCAAAATTACACCAATTGTGAGATATAGAGTTTGATAAAAAATGGGTAAATCAACAGTTCCTGCATCAGTTACCGTATCAATCATCTTTTGGACACAAACCATTGCATATGCGGATGCAT
Organism: Candidatus Gastranaerophilales bacterium; assembly: GCA_905236055.1. Taxonomy (GTDB): domain Bacteria; phylum Cyanobacteriota; class Vampirovibrionia; order Gastranaerophilales; family Gastranaerophilaceae; genus CAG-196. Next base: position 7,900 of record CAJOOA010000095.1, read on the forward strand.
AGCAAACTAAAGAATCAATAGAAAAAACCAAAAGTTTGGTAGGAAATTTCATAGGTATATGTTTTTTTATATTCGTATAAACCGGCGATTCTTTTATAAACATATATTTTGTCCTTTATAATCTAACCAACTATTAAAAATTATAATATATATTTTGACAATAATACACAAAATCGTTATAATTTAATGTATTTGTATGATTCATCCACGTGGTGTTACAAATTATTGTTAGATTAGAGTTATATATTTAAGCAGGAGATTTTGTATGAAATTCAGTAAATACAACATGGTAGTTGAGATGGATTATGGTTTAATTTTGTATAATTCACGTAATGCGAAATGTGTGCAAATATATGAAGAGCCGGAATTGAGCAGATTTAGAGAACTTTTAGAAACCAATACATTTGATCCGAAAAGCAAAATGGTTCAATCTCTTTATAAAAGGGGCTATATCATTGATGATGGGGTAGATGAGTACGCAGAAGCGAAAAAAGAGATTGAGGAATTGTACGATAGAACCGGCAAGGTTTTGGACATATTGCTGTATGTTACCGAGAATTGTAATTTTAGATGCATATATTGTCCTCAAAAACACGTTGATAGGAATTTTTCTCCTGAAAATTGGGAAGCTTTGTATAAATATATTGAAAAAAATTTAGAAAACAAAAAATATAACATTGTAAGAATAGATTTTTTTGGAGGAGAGCCGCTTTTGCAGTTGAATCCGATGCTAAAATTTTTGGAGAGACTTGATTTATTAAGGAAAAAATACAAAAAAGTCAAATTTATCCATGGGATGACGACAAATGCGTATCTTTTAACACCAAAGGTTTACGATAAGCTTGTTAAATATGACGTTTTATCCTACCAAATTACTGTGGATGGATTTGCAGAGACTCATGACCAAACAAGACCACTTGCAGGAGGCGGAAGTTCTTGGGAAAAGATTATAGAGAATTTAAAATATATAGATAGCAGAAAAGATGATGCAATGGTTACATTTAGAACGAATATTAGCCCTATTAATGTTGATAGAATCGATGAATTTATGAAATGGGCAACTGATACTTTCAAGAGTGCAAAATTTGAATTTGACTTTGAGCCAGTAGCAAAATTTTCAGACGATGTTGATGAAAAATATGTCAAAAATTGGGATGATGACAACTATATGAAAGAATTGGAAACCAGAATTGCTAAAACTCCAAGAACAGTCAAAAATGAAAGCACTCCTCTTGTAAGGTTGGGCTTTACTTGTAAATGCGCCAAAAGAGGTAATTTTACTATTGCAGTTGATGGGAAAGTATCAAAATGTGAACAAACTTATGGTGAGAACTTCTATCATAGTGGTGTTTTGACCCCGGATGGTGATTTTAAGTTCTACGGTGATATTGAAGAATGGGAAAAAGGGTATGAAACCAAATATTGCCCAGAGTGCATTGCATATCCTCTGTGTGCAGGAAGGGGTTGCCCTGTTAAAAAAGTGCTACAACCTGACAAAAGACCAGATTGTATCTATATGGAGACTTCTAAAGGCTCAGTAGAAAAAATGGAACAGCGAATAGAGAAATTCTTGAAAGATAAATTTCCTGTTGTAAGTGACGATGACATGGATGAAAAAAATGTTAAAAAGAAAATGGCAGAAATACGTCTTAAAATGAAGAAAAAAGCTTCAAAAACAAAGAAAAAGAAAAAATAATTTTAAGTTTTGTAGCAATTCTTGTGAATGAGCTAAAGTTTGTCTAAAAAATGGCGTACTTTTTTTATTTTCAGCCGATTGTTAATATATGTTACAATAATAATTTTTTTTAGCAATGTTGATTTAAAATTTGTTTTAATATAAATGTAAAACAAAAACGAGGATTTTTATGTTTCAAACCAGAGTATACGAGAGTACAAAAGGCAAGAAGCTTAACAAGAATGTAACAGATGTTATTGTTAAGTCACAAGAAGTAGGCATAAATTATACGAAAATAAATGACTCTCAAACATTGGCAAAAGTTATGTTTGTAGGTTTAGCAGTAACTTCTATTGTACTTTTTTATCTTGCTATTACATCTTTGATGTTATAACTTGGTTTCTGTTGATACTAAAGGACGCCCGACAAGGCGTTCTATATTAGCGGCTTCGGTATTGTATTCCAAAAGAGCTTGGTAATATTCAAGCTGAGAATTAAGGTAGGTGTTTTCAGCATCTTTAAGTTCCATCGCATCTCCATATCCGGCGTTATAACGGCCTGTTGCGTGATAGTTTTGCTCCTTTGCTTGTGCTACGTTCAGCTCTGCTTGCTTAACGGTGTTTTTTGTATTGCTCAGGTTGATATATGACTGCTTAACATCTAAGTAAACATTGTGTTTTGCACTTTCATAATCAACTAATGCTTTTTCATATGCTTTCTTTGCAATATCGTGTTCTTTCTTTATTTGCATTAGGTTTAATCCGGAATAGGTTAAATCCAAACCGACTTGGAAATTAGATTCATCTGTCTTATCAGTTTTTCCTCTGGAATATGTGCCGTTTGCCATCAAATCCGGAGTATAATTTCTTTTGGCGCTTCTAATTGCAAGATATGCAGCTTCAACGGCTTTTTCCTGTCTTAACAAATCCGGTCTTATAGAAAATGCATCTTGAAGCAATGTTTCTAAATCGGTGTTGTATTCATATGTCGGCAAAGAATCTGAAAGTTCGAAATTGGCAAATGCCGGAAGCCCCATAGTGTTAGCCAAACTAACTCTTGCAACTTCAAGTGTATTAATTGCTTTCACCAAATTAAGTTTCGCATTACCCAAGTTGTACTCTGCGGTTGTTACGTCAATTTGTGGCTTCTTACCAATTTCAAAATATTTTTTCGCTACTTTTAATTGGAATTCAAAATCTTCAATTGTATTTCGGTAAACTTCTATTTGTTTTTGTGCAAATAAAAGGTTGTAATATGCAATTTTCACCGCATATACGACTTCATTTATGGAACTTTCCAACTCAAATTTACTAGCTTCATAATCAGTCTTTGCAATATCAACATTTGTTTTGGTTTTTCCAAAATCAAAAAGCATTAAACCGGCTGAAACATTCGGGATGTAATGGCTGTTGTAACCGTGTGAGTAATGATCAATTTTGTTGTGATACCTGTTATAGCCGATTCCTGCCGAAAGATTCGGGAAATATGCTGCCCAGGCCTGTACAATTCGGTCTTTATATACATCTGTACTAAGTTTTGCGGATAAAATATCCGGATGTTTTGCGATGGCTATTCCGATACAATCCTTTAAGGAAAGTTGTACTGCCGGTGTAAAGGTTTCATTTGGGTTGGTGTTTTCTATTTCATCGATTAATTTATCAACAGCCCTGTTATCTCCTTTGATTACCATGCTGTAAGAACCATCGGAATTTTCAACTATATCTTTTTCTTTATAGAAATCCTTTAGAGTTGAGAGTTCTTTTCTTTTATACTTGTCTAAATATATATCATTTTCTGTATCATGATTTAAATAATCACTGGATTCTATGATATTTTCTATTTTTGTGAGTTTGTGTTCTTTCTCATATGCTTGTTCTTCGGAAAGTTTGTTTTTCCTAAACAATCCTCTCTTTTTGGTTTGTCCACTTTGCGCAGTTTCTTCAGCTGTTTCATAACAACTTTCTGATTCTGTTAAGTCGATGTTTGTATTTTGGTCTTTATGAAAACGGGATTTTATTTTGTTTTTAAAACTTGTTTTTTGCTCATTCTGAGTATTTATAACAGCAGGATAAACTACTGGAACATCTGCTTCGGCTTCACTGTCTGCTGTTGCATCTGAAGTATTATCAGCAGCTTTTATTTCTGTATCGGCACTTTGTACCGGAGCGGTCTTTTTATGAAAAATCTTTCCTACCGAAAAGTCACCTGCTTCAATTTGTGAGCCGGCAGACAATGATAAAATACCAACTACCAATAATGTTTTAAATATACTTTTCTTCATTTCCATTGAAACTTCCGTTATCTTCTTCATTATAATACTCTTCTTCAATTTTTTTCTTATAAACTTTATCAACAAAAGATTGAATCATTGCGTAGAACCCTGGAGTCAGTATAGCACCAATACTAACAGTAGTCAGCATGCCTCCGAATACGGTTGCTGCCAAAGAAATCCTGCTGTTTGCACTGGGGCCAGTTGCAAATAACATTGGAATTACACCGATCAAGAAAGAAAGCTCCGTCATCAAAATTGCTCTGAAACGAATTTTTGCAGCTAATATTGCCGCATTTTGTATATTAAGGTTTCCTGTCTCTTTCTGAGCCATTGCAAATTCAACAAAAAGTATTGATTGTTTCGCAGCCAGTCCTATTAAAGTAATTATACCTATTTGAGAATATAGGTTGAAAGACTGTCCCAGCATTAGTTGGAATATCAACGCTCCTACTATAGAAACAGGCGCTACTATTAGTACTACAATAGGTATAGACCAACTATCATACAATGCTACAAGGAAGAAATATATGAACAACAGGGCAAGGCAAATGATTCCAACGGTTTGCCTTGAAGATTCAATTTCCATTAAAGAATCTCCGGACCATTCGTAACTCATACCTTTTGGTAGGATTGCATTTGCACATGTTTCCAGTTCTTTTATAGCTTGTCCGGTTGTGACTCTTTCCGAATGTTCTCCGGCAATAGTAACGGAACGATTCTGGTTAAAGCGGGTTATTTCCGTAGTACTATTTTTTTCTTCTAAATCAATAACTGTTGTTATTGGTACCATAACTCCATTCATACTTCTTACATATATTTTGTTAAGGTCATTTTTATTTCTTCTAAACAGTTCATCTGCTTGCATGGTTACACTGTAGTTTTTGCCGTTTCTGGAAAAATTGCCTACAGCACTTGAACCTATATATGTCGAAAGCGTTGATGTCAGCTCCTGCACGCTAATATTTAGCGCCATCGCTTTTTTATAATCTATGCGCATAATGTACAGTGGGTATGTTCCTGAATATGTATTATATAAATAATCAAAGCTATCGCTATTTTTCAGACTGTTTACTATTTTATCAGCATATTTGGATATTTCTTCGAGAGAATATTCATCAGAGCCGACGATATTAAACTCTAGACCTGAGGAATTTTGTGACATTGATTGAGGGCTATAAGCGTATATTTGCGCACCGTTAATGCTCTTCATATCTTTGCTTATTTCTGTTTGAATTGAAACATTTGATAAACTTGTCGGTTGTTTATTGATTGCTCGAACTATTTTTTGCAATAAATTTAAATTTCTGTCGTGCCAATCATTTAATTGTACATATATTTGAAAACTATTTTTACTTCCCATTACTAAGAGTTTTTTGGGATTTACTCCTTCAATTATACTAAGTTTATCTACTACTTGTTTTGCAATATCTTTACTTCTTTGTAAAGTTGACCCTTCGTTGATATTTGCCTGAACATATATCAAGCCCTGATCTTCATTTGGAACAAAAGACTTGGGCAATAGTTGGTATGCAACGACCATTAAGAAGATTACACAAACATACGCGCCTATAGTTATTTTAGGGTTATAAACAAAAACTTTTACACACTCAGTGTACATTTCGCCAAGCTTATTGAATAATTTATTGAAGAGGTAATAACACTTTGAAAAAACGCCTTTTTTACCTTGTTCAAATAATTCGAAATCGCTATCCTTATTTAACATGACAGAAGTCATGGCTGGGGATAGTGTAAGAGCGCAAATGGCTGATATGATTATTGATGCAGATAGGAATACTGCAAATTGTTTATATAGTATACCCGTGAACCCACCAATAAAACATATTGGGAAAAATACTGTCATAAGAATTAATGACATCGTAACGAGGGTTACACCTACTTCTTCCATAGTTAATTGGGTAGCACGTTTTGGTGTACAACCTTCTTTTATAAATCTGTTAACATTTTCAACTACAACTATTGCATCATCCACGACGACAGAAACTGCCAAAATGAGTGCAAAAAGGGTAAGCATGTTAATTGACATTTTAAATAAATAGAGTATGCTAAAGGCACCTATCAGTGAAACAGGAATTGTTACACATGGTACTAAAGTAGAGACACCATTTCCAAGAAACAGTAAAATTACTAAAATTACAATAATTACGGTTATGAAGATAGTCATCACAACTTCATTTACAGATTCTTTCATGTAAACTGCACTGTCATATATGACACTTAATTCCAATTCTTTTGGCAGCCATTTTGAAATTTGTCCTACTTTTTGGTTAAGCTTATTAGAAAGATCTACCATATTAACACCGGCACTTGGCATAATTTGAATAAGTATAGTATTCTTATCTCCAACCATTGCAAATGAATCATATGCGGTGGATCCCAATTCTATATCAGCTATATCTGATAGTAAAATTTGTCCAAGATTTGATTCTGATTTAATAACAACATTTTTAAAATCATCTGCAGAGGATAGTAAATTGTCCGCCTTAATCAGCATTTGGATATGTTGAGGTGTTTTCATAGGCGGAGCGCCAAGGGTACCAACTACAAACTGTCTGTTTTGTTCATTTAATGCATATTCAACATCGGAAGTAGATATCCCAAGTGCTGCCATCTTTTGAGGATTTAACCATATTCTCATAGAATAGTCTCCGCTTCCGGTTAGGACCGCATCAGAGACGCCGTTTACCATTTTTAATTTATCCAAAATGTTGGATTTGGCATAATTTGCCAAATCCACATGTTCCCAATTGTCATCTTTTGATGCAAGATTTAATATAATAGCACCCTTATCCCCTGATGTGGTTACGGCTTCAACTCCTTCTTGTTGAACCTGCGCAGGTAATTGGAAGTTTATTTCTTGTAATTGGTTCTTTACGTTCAATAAATTTACATCTTTATCAGAACCGCTGTTAAAAAATATTTCTGCATTATAGTATCCGTCACCGCACATTGATGAAATATATTTTATGTTTTCCAAACCGGCCATACTTGCTTCAATTACATTGGCAACAGTCGTTTCCATTATGCTAGCACTAGCACCGGTGTAAGATGTTGATATATAAACTCTTGGCGAATTGGTATCAGGATAAATTTCTTGCGCCAAATTTTTCATTGAAATATACCCTAAAATAACAATAATTAGCGAAAGAACAATCGCTATCCTAGTTTTTCTTATAAAAAAATACCAATTCTTTTTCATTGTGTAGCGCTATCCTGTTTTTTACTAGTTTTAATTAACACCGGTATTCTTTCCATGTCAATGGGTTCATTTGAAGATTTAATAACATCATCTTCGGCAGTAACACCACTTTCTACAATCCAATCACTGCCTTCACTACCGCTAACTGTAATTCTGTTTTTATGAGTTTCTCCATCTTTAACTGTCCACAGATAATAACCGTTCAAAGCATCCCCGTGAGTAATAGCTTGTGGTACGAGAAGTTTATTATGTGGTTCTTTAGATGTTATGATAACTCTTACGTAATCGCCAGGTATTAATATATTGTCATGATTTTGAAAAACTGCTCTAAGTGATAATGATGCTACTTGGGAAGAAACTACGTTATCAGAAAATATAATTTTCCCGATTTTGTCATATTTAGTGTCATCAGATAATAAAAGTTCCACTTTTGCCGTGTTAATATCAAGATTATTATTCCCGTGTTTCATCTTTAATACATCAGAACTTTTCATACTAAAATCAACACAAATCGGATCCATTTTTGCAATAGTTACTAAAGGACCTGATTGTAATCCGACATAATTACCATCGCTCATGTTGATTTTACCTGCTTTTCCTGCCATTGGGGCGTAGATATTTGTATAGCTTAAATTTAATCTCGCTCTGGCCAGTGATTGATTGGCCGCATCTAAGGATGCCTTTTGGCTATTTGCAGCAGCGACTATTGAATCATAATCCGAACGGCTTATAAAGTTTTCTTTTACAAGTTCTTTGGCTCTTTCCAGCTCTTGAATTGAGTTGGTATAAAGCGCCATTGCTTGTGCTACTTCTGCCTCTGCCGCTCTCACGGAAATCTTATATTCGTTAGGTTCGATGGTGAATAATAATTGCCCTTTTCTTACAAAGTCGCCTTCTTTAAAGTATGTCTTTTCAAGATAACCGTCAACTCTTGCAACTATATCTACCGAAGATTCTGCGCTAATTAAACCAGTAATTTCACTTTTATCATACAAATTTTTGTAACTAAGCTTTGTTGTTTTAACTCTTAAAGGGTTTCTTGTTGAGGTGGTACAGTAATCATTGATATAATTACGTATATTGTGGTAAAAAATCGGTATTGTAACCAAGCTGAAAATTATTGCCCATGTCAGAACAATTTTGCTGATTTTCTTTTCGTCTGGCTTATCTATTTCTACAGATACGTATGATTGTGTGTCAAAAGCTAATTTTTCCTCTTCTCCTAGATCAATCTTCTTAAGACCTATATCGTCTGAATTTTCCCACTCTTCTTGCATTAAATCTTCCCCAAACCAATTGTGTCCATCCATTATATTCTAACATAGCGATATGTTTTTAGCAAACACTGGATATGTTGTTATATGCTAATATGAATATTGGTTTTAAACTTTTTCCCCGGTTTGCCAATAGATATTTTTTTTTGATATTACAGAATTGCAATATGAAGAATTTTATTGTTTTTTGTTTGCTTTTATTCAGTGGGCCTTGTTATGCGTTTGACAGAGAAGAACATGCAATCATATCTTTATATAAAAAAATTAATCCGGCGATCGTTTGTATAGATTCACAAATTAATCATGGTATTTCTTGCGGAACCGGTTGTATTATAGACAAATCAGGTTTGATTTTAACGAGTGCTCATGTTATTGAAGCAGGAGAAAATATTATAGTTACTATGTCAAACGGACAAAATTATTCCGCAAAAGTGGTAAAACGTTTTGATAAAAACGAAGACATTATTTTGTTAAAAATTTCAACTTCCGAAGAATTGAAAACTGTAAAGTTTGGTGATTCTGAAAAAATAAAAGTCGGTCAAAAGGTCTTGGCCATTGGCAACCCGTTTGGTTTTAACGGTACTTTGACGCAGGGCATTATTTCAAGAATCGATTATGTAAAAAATCGAATTCAAACTGATGCGGCGATAAATCCCGGTTCTTCCGGCGGGCCGTTATTGAATAAGCACGGAGAAATAATCGGTATAAATCAAGCAATATTTAATCCTGACAATAATATTTCAAATATAGGAATTGGGTTTGCTATACCAATTAATGCCATAAAAGAATGTTTGAAAACAAAACGAGACAATGTTTAATTGTAAAGAATTGTACCAAATTTTACAAACTTGATTATTTTTTGACAATATATTACAATGGTTTATACTTTTTGGGATGAGAATATTATAGGACATTTTTATATATGAGAAAAGCTTTATTAATTGTGTCAGTACTGTTTATAGCAGTGATTTCGACAGCTTGTATCAACAACATTGCCGTACAGGAGCTTAATAATAAAGCAAACGAATTTATGATGAAGGGTGATTACGAGTCAGCTATGAATCGTTTGCAGGCAAGTATCGATTTGGATGCGACAATGTATGAAACATATTATAATCTTGGAATTGCGGCAACAAATGCCAAAAAATACGAAACAGCTATTGAAGCATTTGAAAACGGTATTAAATTAAAACCGTCTCACGCTGATTTCTACTATTCCTTAGGTGTTGCTCAATCATCTTATGCAGATTCACTTGTTGAGGATTCAATTTATGATGAAGAAAAGGGTGAAACAATCAAAAAGAAAGTTACGGATGAAGATAAATCAAAAGCAGAAGCTTTAAAAATAGCTGCACTTGAAAACTTAAAAAAATATCTTGAAATGGAACCCAAAGCCGAAGACAGAGAAACGGTTGAAGAACTTATAAAAGATTGCGAAAATTTCGGTAAAGAAGTACCTCCGACTCAAACAAAAGTAATAGAAGTGGAATAATAGATGTTCGCGTCACCGTCACAAATAATTTGTACAGTTTTTGGGGTAAATATCTATTTTTACGGTGTTATTTTGGCGTTAGCAATTCTTGCCGGTACATTCGTTTCCGAATACATTGGAACAAAGTATTGGGAGCTTAATAAAGAAACAATTATTGATTTAGCTCCATACCTTATAATATCGGGAATTATAGGAGCACGGCTTTATTATTGCTTGCTTAATTATGATTTTTATTTAAGATTCCCTACTGAAATACTCGCAATCAGACATGGCGGTATTTCAATCCATGGTGCAATATTAGGTGGACTTATAGGTCTTTATATTTTTGCTAAAAAACATAAAATGTCTTTTTTAAAACTTGCCGATGTTTCATCAGTAGGGCTTGTTTTTGCACAAGCAATAGGAAGATGGGGGAACTTTTTTAATTCCGAAGCGTTTGGATATCCAACCGAGCTTCCGTGGAAACTTTATATTGCACCGCAATACCGACCTGTTCCATACCAAGGATGCGAATATTTTCATCCGACTTTCTTGTATGAAAGTATTCTCGATCTGATTATCTTTGGAATTTTGTTGTTAATTAGACGTAAAATAATTAATAAAGATGGGAATTTGGCATTAATATATTTAATTCTGTATTCAGTTGCAAGAATAATTGTTGAGAAATGCAGAATTGATAGTGTTTTGTATCTTCAAGGGATTCCCATTGCAATTATTATTTCTGTTATAATTATATTTGTATCTGGGATTTTGCTTTTGATAAGAAATTTACCCCGAAAGGAAAGATAATGAAAGCTGTTTTATACTACGGGCCGCAAAATATTAAATATGAAGAAACTCTTATCAAACCTCTTGAAAATGGAGAGATTTTGGTAAAAATAGATTCTGCGCTTACATGCGGTACTGATGTAAAGACATACAGAAGAGGACACCCTGTCTTAATAAAAAAAGTACCGTCCGGTTTTGGTCATGAATTTGCCGGAACTGTAGAAAAAGTCGCAGAAGATGTTACAAAGTTTAAAGCAGGAGACAGAGTTGTCGCCGCAAATTCTGCACCTTGCGGGGAATGTTTTTTTTGCAAGAGAGAAGAATATAACCTTTGCGAAAATCTTGATTTATTAAATGGTGCTTATGCCCAATATATTGTTATTCCGGCAAGAATTGTTGAAAAAAACACTCTGATAGTTCCTGATGATTTATCCCTTGAAAAAGCGGCTTTTTGCGAGCCATTGGCGAATGTTGTTCATGGTGCGGCAAGAACGGAAATTAAACCCGGACAAACAGTTGGGATCATCGGTATAGGACCAATTGGGTTGATGTTTGCCAGAGTGGCAAAACTTATGGGTGCGAGAGTTATCGCTGCAGGTAGGAATCCGATAAAATTAAAATTGGCTGATGAATTTGCCCATGTTGATGAAGTGGTTGATTTAATTAAATACCCAAATCCCGAAAAAATCTTTAAGAATTTTTCTGAAGAGGGGAGAGGGCTTGATGTAGTTGTAGAGTGCGTAGGGTTGCCTGAAATATGGGAAAGGGCCTTTTCGTGTGTTCGCCCCGGCGGCACCGTGCATTTCTTTGGCGGATGCAAGTCCGGTTCTACAGTAACATTTGATACGACAAAAATGCATTATGGTGATATTAAATTGATGAGTGTTTTTCATCACACTCCGAAATATTTTAGAGAAGCGCTTGATTTAATATCTTCCGGCAAAATTGAGGTTGAAAAACTTATTACTGACACTTTACCTTTAGAAAAAGTTGAGTATGCAATGGAGCAGCACATTGCAGGTAAAGCGATAAAATTTTTGATTAAACCATAAGGATAGGATTCCTTAATTTAAGCAAAAAAAAGCAGCTCATAAGCCGTGTTCTGTTTTTTACGTTTTTGTTTCATTACTTAAAGTAGCAAACAAAATAAATGTAATAGATAATCATCTGTCTAATCTTGAGATTGCTCTCAAGCTTAAGCGATTTTTCTGGACTTGGCGGACACCTCAAACGTCCGATTCAATCTTGCATCCGACCGGGGGTTGCCTAGCCGATACCTTCCGATATCGCTGGTGAAGCTCTTAACTCACCGTTGCACCATCGCTCCTACCTATAAGGTGGTCAGCAGTATATTTTCTGTGGTCCTATCCGCCAGCTCGCGCTGCCCGGAGTTTCTCCGGCGGTCTGTCCTTGGATGCACGGACTTTCCTCACAAGATAATAATTTACCCCGCGCGATTATCCGGCTGCTTTTTTACTAAGTATAACTCGAAAAATTAATTTAACAACCGAATTAATTTTATAAAAATAATTGCATAAAAGCTGGCATGATTATAAGATTAAAGGTATGAAGTTTATAAATAAAAGAACTATATTGATAATTGTTTTGTTTTTCGCCGGATTTGCTTATGGCTCGGAAGAAGTTTATCTTGATTTAAATACTCCAGATATACATCGGTTTGATACCGGAAAGCTTCAATATGAAAACAAAAAATTAAATGATGAAGATGATGAGGATTATTTAAATCCTTCATTTTACACCATGAAAAAAATGTTGGATGAAGATTTTCGATCTAAAGACAGAAGTTTTGGGAGCAAAATAATAAATAATATGTAATTATTTACCTCATATTTACCTTGTTGTATAATTATCGGGTACACGAATTAAGGGAATAATTATGCTAAAAGGAAATGAAATCAGACAATTATTTTTAGATTATTTTGAAAAGAAAAGACAGCATACAGTAGTTGAAAGTTCATCTCTTGTACCCGATAATCCGACGGTTTTATTGACAACGGCCGGAATGCTGCAATTTTTGCCGATGTTTTTGGGTATTGTAAAACCGCCGTATAATCCGCCGAGAGCAACTTCTTGTCAGAAGTGTGCAAGAGCGGGCGGGAAAGATTCTGATATTGAAAATGTCGGACGTACTCCGCGCCATCATACTTTCTTTGAAATGCTTGGTTATTTTTCTTTTGGCGATTATTATAAAAAAGAGGTTATTCCTTGGGCATGGGAATTTGTAACGGAAGTTCTTAAACTCGACAAAGACAGACTTTGGATAACTATATATGAAACAGACGACGAAGCTTTTGAAATTTGGAGAAGCATAGGGGTTCCTGCCGAAAGAATTAAAAGAAAAGGTAAAAAAGATAATTTCTGGGGCCCTCCTGGAGCTTCCGGTTCTTGCGGACCTTGCTCAGAAATTCACTATGACTTAGGTGAAGAATATTCTTGCGGACATCCGAATTGCGGAATTGATACCTGCGAATGTGACAGGTGGGTTGAAATTTGGAATCTTGTATTTACAGAACTTTATCAGGACGAAGAAGGAAACCAAACCCCATTGGAAAAGAAAAACGTTGATACGGGTATGGGTTTGGAGCGTATAACAATGGTTTGCCAAGGCGTTGCTTCAACATTCGAAACAGACCTTTTAAGACCTATTCTTGACAAAGTTTCCGAAATGTCCGGTGTTCCTTATAAAAAATCCGAAAAAACTGATATTTCTTTGAGAATTATAACTGACCATGCAAGATGCGTAACTTTCCTTATTTCAGATGGCGTTATTCCGGGGAATGAAGGTAGAAGTTACGTTTTAAGAATGATTCTTCGCCGTGCTCTGCGTCATGGCAAGATTCTGGGAATGGATTTACCGTTCTTGTATAAACTTGTTGATACTGTTGTCGAAAACTACGGCGGTGCTTATCCTGAGCTTGTAAAAAACAAAGAAAAAGTTAAAGAAGTAATCAAAAATGAAGAAGAACGCTTTAACAGAACACTTGATAGAGGGTACAAACTTCTTGAAGAATTTATTTCCGAAAAGAAAGATATTGACGGAGAGAATGCGTTCAAACTATATGATACGTACGGTTTCCCGCTCGAGTTAACTAAAGAAATCGCTGAGGAAAACGGACTCGGGGTAGACGAAATTGGCTATAAAGCGGCTATGCAAGAGCAGAAAGACAGGGCAAAGGCCGCAACTGCAAAGATTTCTGTAACAGGTGATATTAAGTACGCAAAAGTCGAAGAACAAGTTGGTTCAACCGAGTTCTTGGGCTACGAAAACAATAAATCCGAATCAAAAGTTCTTGCTCTGATAGAGGGTGATGGTTATATTGACGTTGTGCTTGACAAAACACCTTTCTACGCAGAATGCGGGGGGCAAATAGGGGATAGCGGTTACTTAACTAATGAAACCTTAAAAGCTGAAGTTTTGACCATATTCAAGGTTAATAATCTTTTTGTTCACAGATGTCAGGTCGTTAACGGTGAAATAAAAGTCGGTGACTCTGTTCATGCAGCGATTGATTTGGCAAAGCGTGAAGAAATAAGAGTTCACCATACATCTGCTCACTTACTTCAAGCCGCTTTGATTAAAGTTCTCGGTGACGAAGTTAAACAAGCCGGTTCTCTGGTTGAAGAAAACCGTATGCGATTTGACTTTACTTTTTCACGCGCAATGACTCCTCAGGAAATCCAAAAAACGGAAGATATTTTGAATAAATGGATTTCGGAAAAACTTGAAGTTCATACTGATGTAATGGATATTGAACAGGCAAAATTAACCGGTGCAACGGCTTTGTTCGGAGAAAAATACGAAGATGTTGTTCGTGTTGTTAATATTGGTTATGACAAAAATTGCATTTCAAAAGAATTTTGTGCAGGTACACACGCCCGTAATACAGGCGATTTGAGATTGGCAAAAATTGTTTCCGAAAGTGCAATTGCAGCAGGAACAAGAAGAATAGAAGTTGTCGTTTCTGATTCTGCGCTTAAATACCTGAATGAAAAAGAACAGGTTGTTAATTCTTTGGCAGCGAAGTTCAAGGCGCATACAAGCGAGATTCTTGACAGGGTTGAAAAACTTTCCGAAGAAAACAGGGAACTTCAAAAAGAACTCGCCAGAGTCAAGGAAGAAGCTGCAAGGGGTAAATTCGCTTCATTTGTTTCAAAAGCGCAGGATATTTCAGGCGGTAAATTGTTTATATCTAAAGTTGATGATACCCTTGACGGGAATGCTATGAAAACAGGTGTGGAACTTCTTGCAAGTAAGCTTGGCGAAAGCGTTATCATTCTAGCTAATGCCAAATCCGTAATCTCAAAAGTTTCAGACGGATTTATTTCTAAAGGTATAAATGCAGGCAAGATTGTCGGTGATATAGCAAGAGCAACCGGTGCAAACGGCGGTGGAAGACCAAACTTTGCACAAGGCGGAGTCAAGGATTCATCAAATCTTGACGAAATACTTTCAAAAATTGAAGCTGAATTAAAATAATTAATATTATGTAAAGATATTAAAAACAATGCTCGGCGGTTCATTTTTTTCTGGACCGCTGAAGGATTTTATTTTCTGTGAAGTTGTAATATGCAATTTCTTTTTAGCCCTGGTTATTGCAACATAAAAAAGTCGCAAATTTTCTTCTGCAGAAAACTCTTTTAGTTCTGTTTCGGATTTCTTTTTATATTTGGAATTAAATCCCCGAACCTCTTCCATAAATGAAGTTGAAGCTTTTAAACTCATATTAGCAACGTCAATTGGCAAGGATTTTTCCGACAGTTCGGGAATAAATACATAATCAAATTCATCTCCTTTTGATTTATGCATAGTCATAATTTGCACCTTGCCTTTTGTGGCAGATTCATCTTCTTCTTCGGAAAAGAATTTAAATCCGCTCAGTGTCGGACGCTTGGAAAGAGATTCCAACCTTTCCAAAACAAGATTAAAATCATTGTTGGTATTTAATCTGCGAATTAGAGTTGAAATCAAGTAAACATTCGATTTTTCAATATCTGAACTGTAATAATACAGCCCTATTCTGATTGCAAGTTCTTCTATCGGTAATGTTGAAGAATTTAGCCAATATTCCATATCCCATAAGAATTTAACCAAATCCTCCTGCTCGATATTATCTCCGTTTTCATATATAAAAGGTGTTTGTGAATTTCTTATTTCAATTTGAAGCCGAGGTTTATATAAACCGGCTTCAGATAATATTTCGTAGGTATTTGCAAGTTGTTCATTATCAAACGGATTTTGTATAAATTTCAAAATGGCAAATATGGTGTTAAAAACAGATTTTTGCCCCAATGATTCACTTCTTGTAATAGTTTTGAAACCTGAATCGTTAATAAAACTTGTCCAATTAGCAACCTGATAGTTGCTTCTGAGTAGAATTCCTATTGTTGCATCCTTGTCAAAATTAAGTGCATTTTTAATTTCTTTAAGAATATAATTTTTTTCTTCAAAAGGTTTTTCAAAAATCTGCATGTTCACGGCATTTTTTGAAACGGGGTTTTTATTTTCAACTCCCTCCATTTTAATATTATAAAATGCCTTTGGTAAGATAGTTTCTCCCCATTCTAACATTTTATTTGCAAGATTCATAATTTCTTGGGCACATCTTTGCGAGTGATTCATCTCAACTTTTTTACCTGCGGTTTGTATAAACTTTCTAAAGCCCTCAACGTCTGCATTGGAAAAAGTTGTTGTAATTGCTTGATTTATATCTCCGCAGCGAATGAGATTTTTATGTTTACCGCTTAAAAGCCCTATTAATCTTTGTTGAATATTAGAAGAATCCTGCGCTTCGTCTTCAATAATATATTCACAAATATCCTGATAATATTCTAAAATGTCTTTATTTTTTTCAAGAAGTTTGACAGACATAAGAAGTATGTCATCATAATCAATAAGATTTTCTTCTGCCAATTTCTGCTGATACTCTTTATAAAAAATCCTAAATTTTTCAATTTTTTTGTCGGATGAAGAAGTATCAATATTTCCTTCCTGAAGTTTCATTACGGAAATGGCCCGATCAAATTCTTCTAAATCTTTTTTAGTATTTTTTCCTTGCAAGCTTTTTATTATTCTGAGCCGTTGAGTATCGTCACAAATATCGAAGTCCGGCGGTAAATTTAATCGGGTATAGTTAGAATTTTCCTTAATAATACGAAGCGCGAGTCCGTGGATAGTGCTTATATTAGGTAACTGCGTACTTTCAGGAGACATGTTTTTAATTCTTTCTCTAAAATTTCTTGCTGCTGAATCCATATAAGTAAGAACAAAAATATTTTCTGCATTTACCCCTTTGCTTAAAAGTTTCATAATTAAAGCCAACAAAATCGTTGTTTTTCCAGCGCCTGGTACAGCAGTAATTGCCATAGTTCCTTTTTGATATTCAAGTACGGGTATCTGATCTTCTCTCGGTGTGATTTGAAAGCTTGGTTTATTTTCGGTGTCATTTTTTTCAGAAACCAAATACTCTTCAATTCCGCCAAGATTCTCGACTCCTTGGGTATCAAACAAACTTGAATATGCCCAAACATGAGTTTTTGAAAGCAAAAGCAATTTTCTAAGTATTCTTGCTGTTTTCTGAGAAGAAAGGAAAATATCATCCTCCAAAGTGTACTTATCTTTGTTCCAATCTTGTTGCAAAACCCATGAATTGTACAAAGGTCCGGTATCTGTTTTTACCCATTCCGAATTTGAGACATCAAGCCAAATTTGGTATTCGGACGAAATTTTATTATCAATTACTTTTTGCGGAGTTGCTACGACTAAATCATTTTCACCTATTTCAAGAGTAGAACTTGGATTTTCCGCAATAATAGAATTTTCAAATTGGTTAATTATATCTGCGATTCGTTCTTTTACTTTGTCTGCCCCGAGAACATTTTCGTAATCCCGGAATTGTTTTATAAAGAAATTAAACTTGTTAATTTTATCCTCGGGGATATAAGTTACTATCCGCATAAACATTTCATAAATTTTTAAAGAAAGCTTTATTTCTTTATTTTTAATTTCTTCGAAAGATTTATATAGATTTTGGTACTTTTCATTGTAATATTCAAGTTCGATATTCGGAAGAGTTTTTGTTTTGTTATATTCAAGCAATATCTTTTCGCAGTACTTTAGAGGAATGCCTGCATAATCTGAAAGGATTACCCTTAAATCGTGTTCAGAGATTTCTATATTATGCATGAGTTTCAAGAGGTTCAAGCTTGCTTTAACTAATGAGTTATCAACAAGTTTTTCACTTCCTGATAGAAACAAAAGATTGCAACTCTTAAGATTCTCTTTCAGGGTAAATTTCAACATGTCATCTTGAACTGGTGTAATTATTACAATATTTTTGGGTTTTATATTTTGTTTAAATAATTTTGTAATCTTAGATATGGCGGAATCCAAAGTATCAGCACGTTTGGAGAGTGAAGACAATGTAAAATTTTCGAGTCCTTCATGACGATTTTCCAAAACATTTTTAAAAATAATTTCACCATTTTTAAAAACTTCATTATCGTTTCTTATATTTTCATTAAATAAATTTTTTAGTTTTGATTCAATTGAAGTGTCAGCACTCAAATATCCGCAACGGCTTGAGCCCAATGAATCAAAACATATAATCCAGTCCTTAAGCTGCGGCTTAATATATGATACAAAATCAAAACAGATTGGTGTCATTTCATCAGCATCATCAATTAACAAATATTTTATATTTTTAAAATAATCGGTCTTTTTGTATACATGGTTAAAAATGAGAGTTTGCCTCAAATAATCCAAGCTTCTGGTTTTCAGAGTTGCGGATAAAAGTTTTTTAATAATTATTTCCGCATCATCACTAAAAGCTTCTCCAAGAATTTTTGAACGCTTTCTTACATCGTCGTCTGTAAGATTATTTTGAACGATTAAAGAATATCGTCTAAAGATTTGATGTAATAGTGATTTCTTAGAGTTATACCCTTTTACGTCATTTGATTTTAAAATATCTTTTAAAAGAAATTGAGAAACTTCCAAGCCGACAAGATTAGGTAATATAAAATTTTTTCCGTCAGAAATCAAATTTTCAACAAAGCACCAATTATCAACAAGTGTATTATATACAATTGAAAAAAACGAATGAATATTTAAATGTTCGATAGCCGGAACCGCAATATTTTTAATAGTTTTGTCTGTAAAAGTTTTCTTTAAATTTGAATTTTGCAGCAAAACCAATATTTCCGACGGATTAACCCCGGAATTGATAAGCTCGCAATACCTATTTACGAGTATTTTTTCTCTCGATTCAGCATTAATTAAATTTAATAACATACACCTTACGGAGTATTTTAACATGAATATAGTTTCAAATGCTTGCAAAATAAAAACTTTTTTAATAGAATTGAGTGGTATTCAGATACACAACTTACACACAAATAGGAGAAATTAAAAATGGCTACAAAATTTACTGAAAAAATGGGCATTCAAGAACAAATTATTGAATCTGCAGGACAAATTTATAACTACCTTAATTCTAAAGGCGAAGTTTCTATAAGCAAGATGAAAAAAGATTTAAGTCTTGCTGATAATTTTGCTGAAATGGGTTTGGGTTGGTTGTCAAGAGAAGATAAGCTTGAATATACTCAAAAAGCAAAATCAGTTACAGTTAAGCTTAGATAATAGGTTTTAATTAAGAAAAATGAGCTGCCAAGTACAGCTCATTTTTTTTGTGTAAATTTATATTGTAAAAAAAAGTAACGATTTATTACAAATTCTTTAAAAACAGGCAATTCCCATAAAAAAAATGTTTTTATACATGTGGGTAGAAGTGTTATGAATATTCAAACTGATTATAGCTATAATTATAATGTATCCATGCAGGGCAGACCTAAGAAGCCCAACGATAAAATATTGGATAAAATAAGGAAGAAGATTGAGCAAAGAATAGTCAATGCTATACCCGAAAAAACGTTTAAAGACGGAGCAAAGAAGCTTGATAGGTATGATAAATACGGAAGTTTCGTTGCAAGACCTGATGTTAACCGGCTTATTATGGGTGTTACTGCAATGGCAACTCAGCCGGCAATTGATTATTACAATCACAGAGTAGACAAAGAAACCAGAGAAGTTTCAAGAAATAGAACAATTGCAAAGATTATTGCTTGTACTGCAGTTGGTATTTTGGTTCGCGGAACTTGTTACCGTATTGTTAATAAAATGACCAATATAAAAGGGACTACAAAATTCAGTAAAGCACTTCTACCTCAAAAACATATTGAGCAATTGACTAAATTTACTCAAAAATTGGCAAACCACAAGAATACGGTTTCAACATTATTGGCTTTGGCTGTCATGACATTTACAAATTTCTTACTTGATGCACCATTAACAGTTTATTTGACAAATAAATTTAATGCACGCACAGCGAAGAAGAAAGAAGCGGAGGTGAAAAATGGCTAAACCTTTGCAGAGATGTTTAGAATATCTTTACAAAAAATTCAGCGACAACCCCGCAGGAATGATTATTGTTACAAGCGTTACCGGATGGGTATTGTCTTCACTTGCGCAAATTATTGCGGTAGCAGTTAATCCAAAAATCAAAGAAGAACAAAAAGTATTCCTTATACCGCAAGAATTTAATGACGCAATTGTAAATATTGGTGCATTTTTATCAATAACTTTGTTAACTAAAAGCACTGTATCAAATTTGTTCTCCTCCGGTAAATTTGCACCGAAATCGGTAAGGGCTTTTTTGAATAAAAATGCAAAATTATACAAGGATAAAGTTGGAAAACTTGATTTCAATTTGGAGCAAGTTTTAGAAAAAAGCGGAGATAGCGCAACTCTTAGGGCATTTAAAACATATAAAAGTTTTGGAACTACAATAGCAACGGTTGGTGCGGCTATACTTGCCACGAACGTTGTTACACCTCTTTTAAGAAACTTTATGGCTTCAAAAGTACAAAAATCATATATTAAAGAGTATATGGGTGATAAGAAACCGGAAGCTGCAAATATTTCAAAACCTGAGGTTAAACAGACAGAAACAAAACCCGTATTTAAGTCAGTTCCTGCACCGCAGTTAAACTATTATACTTCACGCGGATCAATGCGCATTTAATTGATTTAATATTTAAATTAGTTTAAAATAGGAGTTGCTGAAGGGGAGTTTTGTATGGAGTATGATTACGGAATAATAGGCGGAGGCCCTGCAGGATATACAGCGGGTATGCTCTTGGCACAAAAGGGCTATAGTGTAGTTTTATTTGAAAAAGAATTTTTGGGCGGAACTTGTCTTAATAAAGGATGTATTCCGACAAAAGCTTTGCTGCATTCGTCTGAGATTTATAAAAATGCATTGAATTCTCAAGATATAGGTCTAGATATTGAGATAAAGCAATTTGATTTTAAAAAAACAGCAGAAAAAAAAGATAAAACGGTTGAAAGAATTCGAAAATCGCTCGAACTTGCAGTAAAAAATTCCGGGGTAAATATTGTATATGCTAATGCGGAAATAGAAGACAAAAACAGCATAACGGCAAACGGTGAAGAATATAAGGTTTCGCAGATTATATATGCTTGCGGTTCAAAGCCGAGAGAAATTAAGGGTTTGGAATTTGACGGTAAATTTGTCTTGAGCTCTGATGATGTTTTGAAATTGGAAACTTTGCCAAAATCTGTTTTGATAATAGGTTCCGGTGCAATAGGAATAGAATGGGCAAGAATATTTTCAAATTTCGGAGTTGAAGTTTCGGTTGTTGAACTTGCAGAACACTTGATCCCGCTTGCGGATATTGATATTTCAAAACGAATCGAGAGAATATTTAGGCAAAATAAAATTAAATTTTATTTGAGCGATTCAGTAGAAATAATTTCCGGCAAAAAAGTTTTGCTAAAATCCGGTGTTGAAATAAATCCTGATTTTATACTTTCTGCAGTTGGCAGAGTACCGATTAAGCCGAACTTCAATGACGTTACTGTAATAGGGGATTCTGAGGGTAAAATTCAGCTTGCACATTATGCAATTCACAATGCAAAACAATTCGCCTTGGGAATAGAGTGCGATGCAAAACTTATTCCTTCTGTAATATATGGCGAGCCGGAAATAGCATGGGTTGGGCTCCGGGAACAGGATTGCGGCGATGATTGTAAAGGTGTAAGTATACCTATTGCAGCGCTTGGTAAATCATGGTGTGATGATGCAACGGATGGGTTTATAAAAATCATTACTAAAAATGATCAAATCGTTGGAGCACATGTCGTTTCAAAAGAAGCTTCTGCATTGATTCACGAATTTTTAATTGCGATTCAGAATGGCTTGAGCGTATCAGAGCTGAAAAAAGTATGTTTTGCGCATCCGACGTATTCTGAAGGAATTTTTGAAATTTTATTAAGAACGTAAACTTTTTTTAAAAATTTAATGACAATTTTGTATTCTTAATATAATATTGAGAATATCATGAATCTAAATTAAGGAGTGATTTGGGTGGCAAGTAAGAAGATTGAAACGGTATATCCTGTACAAAGTGCTTTTTCCAGTGAAGAAGATGCTTTTACCGCACTTTCCACGTCGGCACTTCTTGCTAAAAGTTCAGTACCGTATTCTCACAGAAGGATTGCTGATAATTACGTTATTATTAAGCGTATATATAAATTTCAGGCAGTACAGAGTCGTATTACCAATGCTGAAAGACAATTGCTTCAAAAATATGATTTTAATACGCTTGAGTTTTCCACTATCAAACAAATTAATGAAGAGTTATCATATCTCAAAAAGTGGTCAACTTCATCAAACGAATTGTTAAGAAAAGATTCCGATACAATATTACAAATCCGTTCCAAAGAGTTGAAATTCATTGTGGCGAGCAGATATGCTTCCATTACAAATGAAATTTATAATGGTTACAAAGCTTTGGAAAGATATTTTGAAGAAATTTCGAAATTTTATACACCCGCTGTGTAAATTTTTATAACAATTTTTAACATTTGAGCAAATTTTGTTTTTCAGGGGTTTTATAACTTCGGAAGGTTTTTTTATGCAAGCTCTATCCGTAAATATGAATAGCAATATTTGTGCAGATTTCAATAATAGGAATCTCAAATTTGGGCATGCGCATAATTCAATGAGAGAAAGCGGATATAAACCTTCCGAAAAAGCACTAATCGCCGGAATGTCAGTACTGGGTGTGCTTGCGAGCATCGCTTTACTTGCAAAAGGCGAAGGATACTCTCTTAAGCCTTCCAAAATGTTTAAAGACTTTAAAAATTCGTATATTATGAAGAAAGATTTTGAAGCAAAGGAAGTTATATCAATGGGCGCAGGTTCCTGCCTCGGTGGGATTATCGGTGGCTGCATGATAGACAAAAATAAAGAAAATCGAAAAGCGAAACTTCGTGAGAGCGTTATGCAAATCGGGAATGTATCAATTCCGATTTTAACAGTGTATTTATTAGTTGAAAAGCTTTTTAAAAGTGCACCCAAAGGTATTAAGGCTTTTGTAGGTTTGGGCGGAGTGTTTATTGGTGTAACAATAGCCAATTTTTTAATGAATAGACTTAATAATCTTTTATTCCACGAGAAAAACGGCGAAGGCAGAAAAATGAAATTCTCAGATTTCGCAGAACATCCGGACGATGTTATTGTTGCTGCTAACTATATAGCAAAAGGGAATTTTGTACATAAACTTGGGCGTATAATTCCGATTGCTTTATTAATTCCCGGGTGGGAAGTTGGGAATAAAAAAGCACATCAATAATTTTTTTACTTAACAATATAGCAGTTTAGCTGACTTCATAATCAGCATTTCCGAGTTCAAGTCTTGAATTGAATTCTTTAACAAGCTCGGAGGATATTTTCCACTTTATTTTTCCGTCGGGGTATTTTACGTAGTGATTTGCGGAACACACTGTAGAAACATAGCAAGCATCAAGAATATTCATAGAGGAAATATCAATGCTCATGTTTTCACAAAAATGATTGTCTATAAAATCATTTATTGACGTTATAGTTTCGTTCGGCTGATTACTGACTATTTTTAAAGTTTTATCTTGGGGTAATAATTGAATCATGTATATTCCTTGTGACATTAGTTTTTACGACAGTTTTTGCCATGTCTTTAGCAATTGGCAAAATAAATCATCTTCTCGTAGGATTTTCGATTAGCATTTAAAAATGAACAAATTTTATTGCTATTTTGTTTTATACAATGTAGAATTAATGTGGGGATTTAAAGAAATGAAAAAGTTACTTATTATTTTGATAATGATGTTGTTTGTGCCGGTTTTTGCCGATACACTACCATTTTATATGAATTCGGTGCCAAAATCTGCGATTGGGCTATATCAAACAGATAAAACCCTTGTTTTACGAACAAATCCGGATGCAAATGCGCCAGTGATTAAAACTTTTGAATTTTCATATATACCGGAAAATATGCCCGTAAACCTCTTTGCGGTATTATTAAATGACCGTAAGTTAGGGTTCCTTTATGCAACTGATATTGATGAAGACGGATGGGTTGAAGTTATTTATGATAAACAAATCGGAGCAAAGGGTTGGGTGCAAACCGACGATAAAATGCAATTTCTACCCTGGATAAATTTTTACAACCTTTATGGCAGAAAATACGGCCTTGCAGTTATGAAAGATGCTCCTAAGGATATTTATACACTTTATGCACAATGTGAAGACAAGTCTCAGGCGCTTTCTAAGTTAAATTACATACAGAAAGTTAAGATGGTTAAAGTTAGCGGTAATTGGGCGTTAGTAACAGTTCTTGATTTGGACAAAACTCCAAAATCCGGTTGGATGAAATGGCGTGACAGTGACGGAACAATTTTTGCCTTTCCTGCAATAAAATAAGTTAAATTTTATTTATAAACATTTCCGTAAACCCAATATGTACGAAGTACTTTCTTTACATAGTTTTTAGTTTCTGGGTATGGAATTTGTTCAACGAATTCGTCGGTATCGTTGTAAATCAATTTCGAAAACCACGTTGTTACAGAGCCGATTCCGCCGTTATATGCGGAAATTGCGTATAAATCTTTATTGCCTAAAACTTTCTTTAAACTGGAATAATAAATACTTCCTACTTTTATATTGTTTTCGGGTGCATATATATCACCTTTTATGCCATATTGATTTGCCACTTCAGAATAAGTCAAAGGCATTAATTGCATTAAACCGGCAGCTCCTACAGAGCTTTTTGCATATGAATTAAAATGGCTTTCTTCTTTCAATATTGATTGCAAAATAACGGGATTATTGTTGTTTTTTTGCTTATTTACAATATCAAAGTAGTGCAAAGGATAAATTAGTCGCCATCTCAAATCGTCAAATGGCGGTTTTGTAGTTATTTCTTCCATTGCATTCCTTGCAAGTATTGCGGAAATTGTATAATTTCCTTTCTGATAAGCTATCCAACTCTGAACAAATTTGTCATTTTTACATAATTCGCTCACTAAATCATAATCTTTGAGCAATGCCAATTTTACAACGAGATTGTTTTCTATAGATTTTTTGTACGGAAATACTACCGGTTTCGGCACTAAATTGTCAAAAGGTAAAACGCCGTCTTCTTTATAAATATTATAATTTGCTCTAAATGCATAATATGAATCAGGATATTCCTGAATGGTTTTTTTGAAGTATTCATTTGCACTTTCGTAGTGCTTCATTTTGTGAGCGATTTTACCCATAAAATAAACTACTGCAGGGCTTGATTTAACATTCGGAAATTTTTTAAGATGCAAGAATCCAAGCCGTTGCGCATCATAATATTTCTTTTGCAAATACTTTATCATAAAGAGGTTATAAAGCGTGTCTGCAGAAAATTGGCCGCTGGGATATTTTTCATAAAGAGTTCTAAAACAAGCTTCTTTTGCATTGGAAGGTATAACTTCACTGCAATTTAAATAAGAAATATAATCGGCTCCTGTCGATGTATAATTCTGCGAGGCCAAATATTTTATACCCGAAGTTCTTGAAGAAGCGTATAAAAGGTAGTTGTCTATTACTTCATAAACTTCTTTTGGTATTGCGCTGTTTGCATATTGTTTTAAGCCGGTTTCGGTATAATATCTTCCTTTTTCTTTATTATCCAATTTGAATTCGGTTTTTGCGAAATCTGTCCAGCTAACTGCAATCGTAGTCTTGTTTAAAAACTCTTCTGCTTTTTCAAACTCGCCGTTTTCGTGATAAGCTTTCGCAATTAAAAGGTTGTCATAGTTGTTGAATTTTGTATTAATTTTTTGCAATTCTTCAACAGATTTTATGGCAAATCGTCCCGAGGGAGCTTTTTCGATGTAATTTTTAAAATTTATTGATGCTTTTTCAATAGCTTTTTGTTTTCTTTTTTCTCCCTTTGGAAGATTATTTACTTCAATCAAGCCCAAATAATATTCTGCTGCAATTGCGTAATCACTCGACGGATAATTTTTTATTATGTGTTTAAAATGTTTGCTCGCGGAAGAATCTCCTATTTCAAACATTAAGTTCGCCATATTATATTCGCTTATCGGAACAATACTGGATTTAGAACCCGAGTGGGCAATTTTATTGTATTTTTTTATGGCAAGTTCTTTCTTGCCCATATTTGTCGCACAACGTGCTTGTCTGAATAATGCCGACTCTTTTAAGCTTGATGAAGACGGCACTTTTGCAAATGCGTAATAAGCTTTTTCATAATCCGCATTTTTATAACTTGTTAAAGCATCAGAGTACGCTTTTACTCCTCTAGCTTCCGAGGAAATGCGATTATAGATAAAATAGCCCGCTGTTAATATTGCCAGAAATAAAACTATATATAAATCGTATTTTTTTCTTCTTCTCATTTAAATTTAATCTGTTTCCATACTGTACATTGTTTTATACCGTTGGGCAAAACAATTTCCACTATACTATTCTAATATATATTTATGCAAAAGAAAAATCCCGTAATAAAAAATTACATTTTATCTCCGAATAAATATTTTGTTAGTGAAAATATATCTTCAAAATCTACCGAAACTTTGTTATGTCAGACACTCTTAGTGCGAAATAAGGCGTTCTGGCATTGTGTTCTTTTAGAAAAATAACAAATGTGTCGTCAAAATAAAAATTTCTGGGAGCAGGTTTTTTTGCATTTGGACCTATTGATTCAACAAATGTCATTGCTGCTTCACTCTTTAATTGCACTCCTTTGTTATCCATGTTAAAAATAACGGTTTCCATGGCTTTGCTTATTATTATATTTGTTCCGATTACTCTTCTTTCTGTTAATTCTTCGAAAGTTTTTGTTAAATCAAGTTTAATATTAGGTACCCTCAATTTGTCATCTTTTTCGAATTTCTTTGAACCTTTATAACCGGATGCTTTCCCCTTCATATCACCGTACAAAGCCATAAAGTTTTTATTTGCAGCATTTTTATATAAGTAAACTTCTTCATTGTCTTTTGTTAAAAGCATAACGGCAAAATCTTTGGGGTTGTTGTAATACAAAACCTTAACTCCTGTTTTTATGTCATTTTGGGTATTATTGTCTACTCCAAAATACTCCGCAGTCATATTTTTGCCGAAAGAAAATTCTCCGAGCTTGTCAAACTCTTTTATAAATTCGAAATCTTTTTTAAGCATTGCATAAATTATAAAGTTATCTGGACCGGGAATCGGATTTAAAACGTCTAAAATATCGCTGGTTTCATCAAATTTTTTCTTTATTGCTTTTTTAATATTTTTCACCGTATTTTTTGTAATATTACCTGAATATTTGTAATAGCATTTGTCAGATAAATTTGAAGCGTCAAAAGTTTTTAAATTTAGTTCATAAACATACGTTGGGGTTCCGTCTTTTAACCTTACCGGAGTGTGAACGTACTTATCAATAAATTCGTTCCATACGATTTGGAACGTGCCTACCCAAACTCTATCCTGCTCATTGCTTTTGGAAATCATTGTCGGCTGAACTTCGATATCATAGGCAAATGCCGGAATAAATATGGACAATATAAATAAAATAACCAAACCAAATATTCTGCGTTTCATAAAACTTTTTTCCTCTCCTCGCTCTACGCTGTTTTATGATAACATAGTTTTATGAGAATTGATACTTTTAAAATAGAAGAATGGATGAACAGGTATTGTCCTTCCGCAAAGTACGATTTGACGACTACTTGCATTGAGCCGCTTACAATACGGGAATTAATGACTTTGAGCGGAATTATGAAACCGTTGGAAATTTTTGATACCAAATTGACCTATGGCGATATTCACGGCTCTGTAAGATTAAAAACAGCAATCAAAAGTTTGTATAAAAATCAAGATTTGAAAAATATTACCGTAACACATGGTGCAATAGGTGCTAATCAGCTTATATTTGAGTCTGTGTTGGACAAGGGAGATGAAGTTATAACTTTGCTTCCGGTTTATCAGCAGCATTATTCCATACCAAAGGCGCTCGGTGCAAATGTTAAACAAGTATTTCTGAGAGAAGAGAATCGTTGGCAGCCGAATCTCAACGAAATCGAAAAGGCAATTTCATACCAAACAAAACTGCTTTGTCTTAACAATCCAAACAATCCGACGGGTGCGGTTATTCCTGATGAAACGCTGAAACATATTGTTGAAATTGCTTCGAAACACAATATGTGGATTCTGTCCGATGAAGTTTATAGGGGCTTAAATCTTGTCGGAGAACCTTATTCGGAATCAATTGCAGATTTATATGAAAAAGGGATTTCTGTGGGCAGTATGTCAAAAACGTATTCTTTACCTGGGCTAAGAGTCGGATGGGTGGCTGCAAGAGAAGATTTGATTAATGAAATAAATAAACACAGAGAATACAATACAATAAGCGTAAGCATCCTGGATGATTATTATTCTGCTATAGCACTTGAAAACCGTAATAAAATCGCCCTGAGAAATTTCGAAATAATGAAAACAGGTTTGTCAGTTCTTAGCGATTGGCTTAATGATGAAATATATGTAAAAGCGAACCTCCCGCAGGGCGGAACAACGGCACTTTTACGTTATAAAAAAGATGTTCCTTCTAAAACTTTATGCCGCAATTTGCAAGAAAAAACAGGCGTCGCACTTTTACCCGGTGAAACAATGGAGATGGAAGGCACCGTAAGAATTGGCTTTTGTACTGAACCGGACACTCTCAGAAAAGGTCTGAATGAATTTTCTAAATATTTGAGAACAATATAATATAGCTTATTGTGGAATATGAATGACTCTTTATTATGCAATAATACGCATAAAAGGAGGTTTATATGAATTTGGATAATTCTGAAACAAAATACAATCTGATTAACGCTTTTGCAGGCGAATCACAAGCTGCTATGAGATACACTATTTATGCAAAACAAGCGAAGAAAGAGGGTTACGAAAATATTGCCGCAATTTTTGAAGAAACCGCAGGAAACGAACGTGAACACGCAAAGTTGTTCTTAAAACATATTCCGCAGGCCGAACATTTGAGGGTAAACGCAGATTATCCGTTTATTTTCGGTGATACAAAGGAAAATCTTAAATCTGCTTCAATGGCTGAGTATGAAGAGTGTGAAAAAATATACGCCAAGGCCGCTAATACTGCTAAAGAAGAGGGTTTTCTCGAGGTTCACAGACTGTTTTCAAATATAGTTCAAATAGAAAAACGACACGCATATCGATATAATATTCTGTATGAAAATTTAACTAAAGGAACTCTTTATAAAAAGGATGAGCAAACACAATGGATTTGCCGCAAATGCGGGAATTGCGTAATTTCTAAACAAGCACCGGAAAAATGTCCAGTTTGTTCGCACCCGCAAGGATATTATGAAATTTACACCGAAAAATTTTAAAACTTTCAATATTTCTTTAGCCAAATCACCCTCTTTTTAAATATGTTAAGAAATGTAAATAAAATCCCCAAAGCTGCAATCGGAAATTTTTTATATACTTAATATATATGTAAGATGTAAAATATAGGAGCACTATCATGTCAATGAATATTAATACAAATGACCTAACAACTTTTATAAAACAAAGACTTGGTTTGGGTAACGAAGTTGATCGTAATGAAGCAAAGGTTTTGGGAGCAGAAAGTGAGTTTAACCGAATGGCCGAAGACAAAGATGTTATTAATGTTGATGACATAGTGGCTGATCTTGACGGTGATTTATATACAAAATTTGCAACATTATATGTTCAAGAACAAGAAAAGACTGATGCTAAAGAAGACGAGGAAAAAGAAAAAGAGAATGCTGACAAGCAGAGGACTACCAGCGGCAACGGAGGTAAAGCGTAATTCACGTTAAAAAGGCAAGAGAGAGCAAAAGTACGATAAAGCACAAGCACGAGAAAAAGAGAGAAAAAAATAAACGGAATATAAAAATTCCGTTTTTTTATTTGGCGATTATTTTATTTTCTGATAACTGAAGTAATTTTGCGGTTCTAATTGTATTAAAATGACCTTCTTCCAAAAGCACATTAATATAATTTCTTGTAAGTCCTTTATACATACCTGTTTTTTTGTCCTTGTGTTTTTCAATCAGGACTTCCTGATTTGAGCCAATATTAGATTCCAGGAATGTTTTTAATTTTTCTGCGGAAATTTCCTTTATTATTCCTGCACGTTCTTCTTTAATTTTATCCGGCAAATGTCCTTCCATTTTTTCCGCAAGAGTTCCTTTTCTTATGGAATAAGGAAAAACGTGGATTTGAGAAAGCTTTGATTTTCTAAGATTTTCAACTGTTGTTTGAAATTCTTCTTCTGCTTCCCCGACAAAACCTGCTATAATATCACTTCCCAAAAACGGTTTATCAAATCGTGAAACTATATCTTCGATTTGGTCAAGATAATAATCTACAGTATAATGCCTGTTCATACGTTTTAAAGTTAAATTGCAGGCGGATTGAAGTGATAAATGAAAATGCGGGCAAAATTTTTCACTTGTTTGTAAAAAGTCCAACAATTCTGTTGTTATTTCATGAGGGTTTAAAGAACCCAATCTGTAGCGAGGTATTGAAGTTTCTTTTTCAATTTTTTGTAATAGCGGTAAAAGACCGCCATCATATAAACCAATATGAATACCTGTCAGTACGACTTCTTTATAGCCCCTTTCAGTATATTTATTAATTTCATTAATTATAAAATCCGGTTTTGCACTTCTTGATTTGCCTCTGCCAAAAGGAATTATGCAATAGGAACATCTGTTATTACATCCGTCTTGGATTTTTAAACTTATACGAGTTTTAGATGTATCATCAAGAGTTGCTTCACAAAATTCGTTTTTCTCCATAAGATTTTGAACCGAATAATTTTTATTTTGTTCAAGTAATTCTGCAATACGGAATTTGTCTTCATTTCCGAATACATAATCTGCGCAGTCAAAATTTAAGGCATTTGCACCTTCAATCTGAGCAATACATCCCGTCAAAATTGTTTTTAACCCCAAAGAATGTGCGTGTCTCAAAAGATACATTGCCTCATCATCACTTTTGTGTGTAACGGAACAAGAATTCAGTATGTAAAAATCCGCATCAGCTTCTTTAAATACTTGTTTATATCCGTCTTTAACAAGATTTTGCGCAACAATTTGTCCCTCAAATTGATTGGACTTACATCCCATTGATTTCAGATAGAATTTTTCCATAGGATAATTATAATATAAACTTCCGGCTTATGAACGAACTACATAATGGTAATTTTTTCTTATTGCAGATAACATTTTATTTTTTATCCCGTCTTTTTTGAGTGCAGTCGCAGGTTTTTTGTACAATTTCATACAAAATAAAATGGTATCAAAATCCTCTTTTTTTATATCTTCAGGTTTAATAGTTTTTATTCCGCAAAATTCATTTTCTTCAGTACGTTCAAATCGCTTGTCAGCGATTCCGATAATATTAAGACCTGACAAATTATAGTTTTCGAGTAAAATGTTCGCAACCATTCCGGCACCGTATAAAAGAACTTTTTTCCCTCTTAAGTATTTTACCAATTTATTTAAATATTTTTGCTCATCAATTTTCTCAAAATATTCAATCCAATCTTTCTTTTCTCTTATTTCATAGAAAGTGTAATTCTTGAATGATAAATTAACTGTTAGGAAAGCAAGAATAAATTTAATTTTTTGTAGGAAGTTTAGTATTCTGAAGATTCGGTTAAAATTGTAAAAATAATTATTGTGCAGAATTTTGTTTTTAACCATAAACGTTTTGAATAAATCAAATAGAGATTTGTGATAATGTCTTGTTCCGTCAATAATTTGGGCTTGCATTTTTTTGTCGGTAATAAATTCAAGCGCACTAAAATATCCGACTGCCCACGTAATTTTTCTTCTTGATTCCGGAAGCCATTCTTTATCAACTCCGCGGGTAAAAGTTGAATTGTGCTCCGGGTTTATTCCGGAAATTACAATATCTTTGCTTGGGATATAAACAACTCCTTTGTTATTCAAGGTATTTGAAATTATTGCCAAATGAGGAAACAAGGTAGAAATTCCGTCATAGATATTTTCGGCAACGGTTGGTGTTATAAGAGAGGTTTTATAAATGCAAGCGGGAACAAGAGTTGCTGTATAAAACATTTCTGCAGGAGTGTTTGGACAATTTCTTGTATAAATTATGTCATAATCGTTCTCTGCTGCGATTTCTATTTCTTCCCAAACGGAATAATCAAAGTCATCATTATCGCATAAAACCCAAACATATTTTTTTTGCGGAATTTCAATAAGTGCCTTGGCTATATTTGCACAACCCCCAATATTAACCTTGTTTATAATATGTTTTATATTCGGAAAAATTTTGCAATATTCTTCAATTAATTCTGATGTTCCGTCTGTTGAGGCATTATTTAAAATAGTAATCTTGAAATCTTTTATGGGTGAATTTTTTGCAAAAATCTGTTCAAAAGTTTTTTGTAAGCAGTTCTTGCGATTATAGGTTATTAAAACAATATCAAGTTTATCTTTCAGATTCATTTTTAAGAATTATCCTTTTGTTTTAAATAATTGTACAACTTTTCCAGTCCCTTTTCCATCGGGGTGAATTCAAGTTCCGGAAATTCCTCGTGCAGACGGCTGTTATCACCGGTGTATTCATTGCCCAGAATCGGATTTTTGATAGTTATTTCAGATTTATAAGCACTTATTTTATTTACAAGATTCGCGATTTCGGAAAGCAGAATGGATTTGTCAGGAGTTACATTAATAATATTGTTTTTCGGTTGAGTGGAAATAAAATGTTTGACAATTTTGCATAAGTCTTCAATGAAAAGATAGTCAAAACGCACATTTTGATTAATTTCAATTGGCAGATGCTTGAGATTTTGTGTTATCGCATAAGTCGGGAATCTGCTTGAAAGCTCATTATAACCGTAACAAGCAAATATATTAAGACAAACTACATCTTTACGGTCTTTAATTTGTTGAGCAATGAGCATTTTCGACTTACCATATAAATCTTCAGGCATGAAATCCCCTATTTCTGTTTCTTTTGCTTGGCAGATTGGTTTTGATTTGCCGTACATTGCACCGGAACCGAATAGAATTACCCTTACATCTTTGTCTTTTGAATGCAGTATATTATTCACCATTTTAAGATTATCCTCGACAGTAGTTTCTTTGTCAGGGATTCCTCTAGCACCACCTGTTGTTGCACAATGGATAACAAAATCGACTTTGTTATTCTTAAAATATTTCTTTACGGCTTCTTCCGAAATACAATTCAGTTCAAAACTTCTTGGAGAAAGTATGTTAAAATCTTTTTCCAGATATTTTTTAATATTTCTTCCGACGAATCCGCCGGAGCCGGTAATGAGTACGTTTTTTATCATGGGTTTCTCTAATACTTTGATGATATGTTGTGCATTTTTATTTTCAAAACTATTATTAAATTTTTTATTCTGCCATATAAATGCCTAAGTCCTGGTATATTATGAATAATATAATATAACCAAAATGAGATTTTACGCTTTAATTTGAGCAATTTATATATTTCATAAAAATAATTGAAATTATTTATATTAAAATATTTTTTGTAAAGGTCAGAATAAAAATTTTCCCAACTGCCGTAAATGTCTCTGCAAGGAACGGAAAATTCGATGCAATTTTTGGCGATTTCTTTATCTTCAAGCATTGTTATGATATTAGAAAATCCAAGCATCCAATTCCTTACACGTCTTCTTTCCGTCATTACTTCCTTTTTAAAGCCCCTGTTGAAGGAACGATTAACCACTCTTTTATCAAAGAAAGTTCCGTTATGTACGATAGGAGTTGAAAGTACTTCTATTTGTTTATCATTATTTATAATATCTGCA
The DNA here is from genome assembly GCA_905236055.1 of Candidatus Gastranaerophilales bacterium. Classification (GTDB taxonomy): domain Bacteria; phylum Cyanobacteriota; class Vampirovibrionia; order Gastranaerophilales; family Gastranaerophilaceae; genus CAG-196. Next base: position 41,860 of record CAJOOA010000095.1, read on the forward strand.
ATGAGTACAACATGCGGAAACATTGTATATATTGCTTCATACATGTTAAATATAATACGTGAATCAACATTTCTTGTTTTGAAAATACAAGAAGGAACAAATGCCAATTGCATAAGTTGGCATGCTTTATCAGTTTTATGTTGATTATTTGGAAAGGCATAGTCTGAAACACAAATGATATCCTTTTGCTCATTTATATTTTTTTCAACTTCGCTCCAATTCCCAAAATTATATAAATCGTCATCGCATAAAATCCAAGCATATTCTTTATTACAAGTTGCAGCCAGTTCATAAGCCCTGCATATATTTGCGCAACCTCCTATATTAACGACATTTCTGATATGCTTGAGATTTGGAAAATCTTTTTGATATTCTTTAATTAAATCGTCTGTTCCGTCTGTTGAGGCATTATTTACAATAACTATATCAAAATCTTTTATTGGTGAATTATCCGCAAAAATTTGTTCAAATGTTAATCTTAATTCACGTTCTCTGTTGTTTGTTATTAAATAAATTTGGAGTTTGTCTTTTACCATAAGAAATCCCCTATTTTTCTCTAGCCCTCTATTATGGTTCGTATAATATTTCGTTTAACAAGAGTAATGAGTTTAATTTTCGAGCCCTTTATATAATCACAATACAGTTCGTTTGCAACACTGATAATTTTTCTTGTAGAAATAATTACATAATCAGGATTTAATTTTGTAATTTCATCAGGCGAATACAGTTTATATCCGCATATTTCTTCTCCTTTATGCAGTTGGCTTTGGTATTTATCTGCAATTCCTATTGCATTTAGGCCTGATAAATCATAATGTTCGTTAATTAAATTGAAAAATAAACCGGCCCCGTAAAATAGTATTTTTTTACCATGTAGTTTTTTGCTTAGATATTTTAAACGTTCACTGAATTTGTATTTAAAAAGAAAATCAAGATTAAGGGCAATATCTCTTTCAGATTCAATAAATAAAGTTTTTATGTTCATATCATCAGTGCATATTTCTTCAAGCAGGATGTTTTTAAGAACTTGCGGATTATTTTCTTCTGTAATTAATATACAATCAAAACTTTCTTTTGAAATTTGCTTAGGAAGTATAGTTTTTATTCCGTGAATTCTTTGTTTTTTATTATTTGTGCATACAAAAGCAGAAATTTTAAATATTTTATCAAAATTACAAATTTTATTGATATATTTAAATCCTGCAACGTTACCGCATACTAAGACTTTTTTATCTTTAAGTTCTGAAGATATTTGTTTAAAATTTTTCTGAAATTCTCTGGTTTTAATTTTATATTTAATGTAATCTTTCAGCATATTTTCTCTAATTCCTTTATTGAATATCTTGTGATTTACAACATATTCTCTTCAAATTCTTTTCTGTCCAAAAACGGATACATATCTTCCAAACTTGCCGAAACCATACTTCCATCCGGCAAAGTTCTCGACGAAAGTTTTGGAACAAAACTGTATTCTTGAACAGTTTCCACTTCACACAAAACGGCGCCTCCGGTATTCAAAACCTTTTCTATATCTTCCTTCATTGTTTTGGGGTTATTAATCTTAACTGATTTTAGCCCGAACGCTTTCCCTATTTCAACAAAATCCGGAACGCTTACGCCGCTTTCTGTTCCGGAGCCGGTCATGCGTCCTTCAAAAAAGTTTCTTTGAGATTGTCTTATGGAAGAATACCCATTATTTTTGATTATAAAGAGTTTTAAGGGTAAGTTATAATGTTTTACAGTCTGTAATTCCTGAAGGTTCATCATTATTGAACCATCTCCTTCAATACAAATTACATTTCTTTGGGGAGATTCTATTAGAGCACCTATTGCAGCCGGTAAACCGTAACCCATTGATGCATCACCGGAATTCGTTATATATCTTTGTCCGTTTTTTACAATTGTGTTTTGGAATATTGTTATGGTAGGTGTTGCATTTGCCATTACAACGATATCATTTTCTTTCAATTGTTTAGACAATTCGTAACTAAAATGATATGGTTCAATTTTATCTTGCTGAACGGTTTCCGGATGATTTTCAAATGAATATTTATTTCTCAAATTTTGGCAAAATTCAAGCCAATGGGTAAATTTCTTGTCTGAATTTATGTCTGTAGAAGTTTTCAGCATATTGGGAATAAGGTCTTTTAAATCTGCGCAAATTGCCATGTCGGGTTTAACAAGCGGTTTTTCAAGTTCCGCATGGTCAATATCAACAACAATTTTGTAGGCGTTTTTCCCAAAATTTTCCCAATTATAGCTAACTTGTCTGATATTATTTCTTGTTCCTAAACAAAGTATCAAATCAGCATTCTGAAGCGCAAAATTACCCGCTCTCTGTCCAATGGTCCCTATCCTACCGACATAATAAGGACTTTCGGATTCCAATAAATCGAAACCACTCAGAGTTGTTACAACAGGCAGTTTTAACATTTCAACCAATTGTTTAAATTCATCAATTACGCCTGCGAGCCGAATTCCTTGTCCTGCAATAATTAAAGGACGCTTTGCGGATTTTAGCTTTGCTGAAATTCTATCTGCTGAATCGGTGTTTATGTTAAGTTTGTGGGTTTCTTCCGGTTTAAATTCTTTTAATCCTTTTTCATCAATAATTGATGCTTGAATATCAATCGGAATATCGAGCCAAACCGGACCTTTTCTATTTGTTATGGCTTCATATATAGCTTTATCTATGTAGTATTTTATTTCGATTGGTTCTTTTACGCACACTGCATATTTTGTAAGGGGTTTTACTACTGAAATTATATCAGCTTCTTGATCTCCAAGCTGTCTAAGTGGCAAATCGGGGAAGGAGGACATAAGAGTCCTTGTTTTTACTTGCCCTGAAATATACAAAACAGGGACAGAGTCTGTCCATTGTCCGAAAAGCCCATTGAGAGCGTTTAATCCACCAGGGCCTGTCGTTACGTTAACTACGGCAAGTTTTTGGTTGACTCTTGCGTAACCTTCAGCGGCTATCGAGCAGGCCTGTTCGTGATGGCAGGATGTGTAAGAAATTTCTCTGCCAAGACTGTCGTTAAGGTGCATCGCACCTCCTCCAGATACCATAAAAAAGTGCTCAACACCGTGTTCCTTTAATCTTTTAGCTATATAATCCGAAAGTTTAATTTTTGACATAATCTAATCCTTATGGAATTGCATACAATACTGTTTCAAAAATACAAGATGAATAATGGCGCAATTTGAATTTATACTTTGGATAAAGCTCTTTAATCCTTGCAGGGAGCTCCCAAATATCTTGCGGTTTATGGTATACACATATTGCAAGCGGAGAACCATTTGAAATCAAGCGCTGTGCACCATTTATTGCATCAAGTTCCGCACCCTCTATGTCAAGCTTTATGTATGCATAATCCTCCTGTACAATATCATCCAAAGAAACGCATTTTATTTCTGTTGTTCCGGTTTCTGAGATTACGGAACCAAAATTGTGTCTTGAATCAAATTTCAAAACTTTTGATTCATCAGAGATTCCGTATTCCAAATATTTTATGTTATTGAACTCGGATAATTTCGCTTGCGCCAATTTTATTGATTCGCTATCCGGTTCAAATAAATAAATTTTTTTGTAATCAGGAAATCTTGATATAAAATCAACAGTATTTTCTCCGTCATAAGAGCCGCCATCTACAAAAACATCGCAGTTAGGAAGAAAATCTTCAAAATATTGAACCGAATTCGTATCATAAATTTTGGCATAAACAGAGCTGTCCAGAGTTTGTCTGTAAGATATCAGTGTATCAAGAACCCTTTTTGAATGTTCATCGTCAAGCATACTTCTAAGATGGGCATATTTTTCTTTATTTTTTATGTAGTCTTCTCTTAAACCGTTATATGCGGGATTAAAACTTTGAAGCTCATTAAAAATCTCAGTTAAAGTTCCAAATGATATTGTATTTGTAAAACCGTATTCTTGTGCTTGTTTCTCCAACTCATACATATAATTTATGCTTGATATTATGATATTTGCATTTCTATTCTCAATTTTATCCAAATTAATTATTGGGATACCGCAAAAGTTTTCAAATTTAGGGTGATTATCGATAAAAGCTTTGACGTAGATTGAATTTTTGTGAAAGATTTCATAAATTTCCTTTCCCAAATTTCCTGCGCCAAAAATATAATTTTGACCGGTTTGAAGTTTTTCCGAAATTCTGTCAAAAGTATTTTTTTCGGTTGTTATCATAGCTCTCTTTCTTATGTACCGTTAGCAAAGAACCGGCTCAAGCCCTCTGTTATATATAACTTTTTTTAAATTTGTATTATATGCATACGGAGAATCAATAGAGTCAATCATTATTGGCGAATCTTTCTTTATGTCGTGCAATATAACTTCACCGCGCATTAATTCTCTGCACGAAATTTGTCCTTGCTGAAGCGGAATCGCCAAATATACATCTTCGTCATTAATTATTTCACCGGCTTTAATATCTCTGTTTGCATAAACACCTCTGACTAGCGCATCAAGATATTTTGTTTCATCTTCGTCAGGCAATCTTTTATATCCACCGGGTGCTCCGCAAATCTCCTTTGCCTTATGATAAGCTTTTATCCATCTGTCGATATCTTCAGGAAAAGAACAATACGGTGATACAGGAACTCCGTTAAAATCAATGTCTATATGGCGTTCGAAAGTTCTTGCCCCTTTAGCATAAGCTATGTACATCGGAATTTCTAAATCTTCATTGTATTCGTGCGTTGAAAAACCTATTACTAAATCAGGATAACGATTTTTAAGAAAATCAATTTGATTTAATTCCAAATCCTGCTTCTTTGTAGGATATTTTGCAACACAATGATTTATTGCAAGCGGTATATTTCTGTTTGTGAAGAAAGTTACCAAATCATCAATATCTTTTAGTGATGAACCGGCGGTTGAAACAATAACCGGCTTGCGAGTCTTAGCAATTTTTTCTATCAAAACCCAATCATTAATATCCGAAGAGGCAATTTTTATAATCTGAATTCCAAGATTTACACAAGTATCAACAGATTTTTCATCAAACGGTGTGGACATTGTCATACATCCGGCTCTTTTTATTGCATCTACCAGAATGCCGTAGCTTTCCTCACTCATTTTTGTATCCATTGTCTTTTTAATGTAACGGATATCTTTTCTCTTTTTAAATTCTTTATGTATAAAATGATCAACATCTCTGAATTGAAGCTTAATGGCCGCTTTAACATTATTGAACCTGACTATTCGTGAAAAATCGGTAATAATCTTTATGCCACGGTTAACACTTCCCCAATGATTGTTGGCTAATTCTAATACAAATAAATCTTCAAAGATATTATTTTTCATACGACGACTCCGTAATTTATTAACATAATAGCATATAATTTAAATTTTTATGCTTTCATTAAGAAGTTTTTCAAGAAATTGTAACCTTTCGTTATCATTATTTTTTATGATACCGTAATTTTCTCTGCGATTAATTATCCATAATCGTTCAAAATCAATCGCTCTAATTATTCCTACTTCTGCAGAAACAGTGTTTGAAAGTACTTTGGAATTGAAAATGATTTTTCTTGTTTCAAAGTTTGTTAAATAGGGGATTTTTTGAAGAAAAGATACTGATTTTGGAGAAATTCCTCCGCCTATAATCATATCTTTACCCAGTTTTTTCATTTCTGAGGACATTTTGTTTGCTATATCCGACATTTTATCGGAATCAAGATCATTTTTGGACATATTTATTGAATCTGCCATATCCGATCTGCCTAAAACGATTCCTTTTAGAGCAGAAAATTCTTTGGCTTCTGTTATTGATTTCAAATTAATACATCCTGTATAAGTTTCAATATTAATGAAAAAATTAATTTTATTTTGTTCTTCCTGTGAGAAGATGCTTTTTATAGAATTTACATATTTTTTCATTGCATAAGAAGTTTCTATCATTGGTGCAACAAGCGAATTGATTCCTACGGATTTTGAATCATATATATCTCTAACGGCTTCGCATCCTCCGATTTTTATTGTGAAATCCAAGTCCGTTTTTGCCGCAAACTCTTTCAACCTCAAAGCTTCTTCAAGTAGTGTTCCTTCGGCTCCAAATTCGGCTTTAATACTTTTTGCATGATAATTTTCTTTTAAATCTTCAAGTATGTTAAAGATTTTTTTATCAAGAAGATTCATGTTCTGTTCTGTTCCTTTGTTATCCCTGCCTACATTTTAGCTTTAATAAAACTGTGAATCAAGCCGGAGGTCTTATTAATTTCATTTTCTCCCAATGAAGGTTGGATACCTACCCAAAAAGTGTGATTCATTATGTAATCAGTATTCGGCAAAGATTTGAAATCTTCTTCCGTAAGTTTATTTGAATGCAGAATTCCGCTATTGTTGATTCTCAGTTGGATATCATTTTCAACAAAACTTGGTTGGCGCAATATATTTCCTGCAAAAAGCTGTCTTGTTCCAACACCATTTTTTTCGAGGTATTCAACCATTTCTTGCTTTGTAAAATTACAAGTTTTTTTTAATGTAATTAAAAATCCGAACCAAGATGGTTCGCTATCTGATGGAATTGAAGGCAAGATAAGATAATCTTTTAAGTCAGATAATTTTTTATACAGAAGATTAAAATTTTCCCGCCTTTTCTGAATGAATTTATCTGCTTTTTTCAATTGAGCAAGTCCTATAGCTGCTTGCCAATCGGTTATTTTCATATTATAGCCCACATGAGAATAAACATATTTATGATCATACCCCCATGGTAATTTGCCGAATTGTTGTTCAAATCTGCAATTACAAGTATTATCGTGTCCGGGGTCGCACCAACAATCTCTTCCCCAATCTCTGTATGATTTTGCGATTTTGTTAAGGAGTGCATTATTGGTTATAACGGCACCGCCTTCGCCCATTGTTATAAAATGTGCAGGATAAAAACTGAAAGTGCCAATATCCCCGATTGTACCGGTTAATTCACCTTTATACTTAGCCCCTAAGGCATCACAATTATCTTCTATAAGCCAAAGATTATATTTTCTGCAAAGCTCTTTAATCTCTCCTAAATTATAAACATTGCCCATGGTATGTGCGAGCATAATAACTTTTGTTTTTGGGGTGATAGCAGCTTCTATTTTACTTGAATCAATATTACATGTTTCTATTTCACAATCAAGAAAAACAGGAATTAAACCCAATGATATTATAGGATTTATTGTTGTCGGAAATCCCGCTGCAACAGTGATAACTTCATCTCCCTTTTTAACTTGTCTATCCCCCAATTTATATGACATAAGAGAGGATAGCGCTATAAAATTTGCACTTGATCCGGAATTTACGGTTATACAATGGTTAACTCCCATATATTTTGCGAACTTTTCTTCAAATTCATTATTAAATCTTCCGCCAGTTAACCACATATCAAGAGAAGCATCAATCATTTTTTCTAATTCTTCATATCCGAGTAGTTTACCTGATGGCGGAATATATTTAAGTTCCTTCTTCTTTTTATAAATTAAATTCCAATATAGTTTAGCGGATGCTTTTACGATATTTCTTAATAATTTTTCCATCATAAATTCTCCTATAGAATATATCTCAAATCATAAACTTTTTTGTTTTTTAATAAATCAGAGTTCTTAATAAATTCATTCCAACCTGTAACAAGTACGACAGCATTTGCATCTGCGACAGCTGTGTTCATATCTTTTGCGTAAGATATAGGAAGTTTGTAAACTTTATCAAAAAGTTCATTAGAGATGGGATCATAAGCTTTTATATTTTTATAACCCGATCTAAGTAAAAGGTTTATTATGTCTAAAGCAGGTGTTTGTCTTATGTCATCAGATTCTGGCTTGAAAGACAAGCCAAGAATGGCGATTTTCGCATCTTTTGAAACCTCTTTTTCGATTTTAGATATCCAATGCGGCTTTATTTCACTGTTTACATTTAAGACATTTTTAAGAATTTTTGCATCATAATTAAATTCCTTGGCTTTTTGAACAAGGGCTTGAGTATCTTTAGGGAGGCAATATCCACCGAAACCACATCCGGGGTATGCGTAACTTTGCATATTGGCTGGATTTCCAAACCATCTTTTGTCCTCATGAAAAATTTCAAAAGCAGATTTTATATTAATATCGCCAATAGAATCAGCTATTATTGACATTTCGTTTGAATAACTGATAAGTGTTGCAAGAAAAGTATTCGAGAGATATTTAATAAATTCGCCAGTGTTCAATGATACAAAATGAATAGGTACATTAAAACTTTTGTAAATAGTTGTCATAATTTCTTTTGTATATTCATCGTTTGTACCAATGACGATTCTGTCAGGATTTATAAAATCATCCCATGCGTGTCCCTCTCGCAAGAATTCAGGATTGTTGGAAACAAAAATATCTTTGCCTGTTTTGAATCCTTTAGATTCAATATATGGTACCAATTCATTTTTTGTTGTTGATGGAGGAATGGTTGATTTTATTACGATTATATTTTTATTTTTTTTATCTGTTGATTTTAAAATATCATCTATTGCAGATTTTATATATGTTAAGTCGGCTTTTCCGTTTTCATCAGATGGAGTTCCTACACAAAGAATTACAACTTTTGAATTTTTCACTGCATCTTGAATGCTGTTTGCAATAAAGAAATTTTTTCCAAGATTTCTTTCCAAGGCCTCAAGCATACCTTTTTCGTGAAAGGGTAATTTTTTATTCAAAATCGTATCGGTTTTTTCTTTGTTTAAATCAAAACCGTAAACTTTGTGTCCTTTTTCGCTAAATCCTAGAGCTGTTGTAAGCCCGACAAAACCTAGACCGATAATTGCTATCATTATTTTTTCTCCTCAATTAAATATCTGAGAAATCTTTCAACGCCCTCTTGTACGTATATTGATGGCTCATAATTAAGTATTGATTGGGCTTTTTCTATCACAGGGCATCTTCTGTTGGGATTATCTGTAAGGTAGTTTGTTTCATCAGATTTTTGATAAATTACTTTGCCGGTGTAATTTAGTAATTTTTGTCCTTCGTTTGCGTAAATGTTTGCAAGCTCAAGAATTGAAATTTCCGGCTTGTCTATACCTATATTGAATACGTCAAACTCGCCGTGCAATAATACTTTTAAATATCCTGTAATTGCATCTGCTATGTAACAAAAAGTTCTCGTAGGTTTTCCGTCTGAAAGTATGACAATATCTTCATTGTTTAATACAGCATTTGCAAAATCCGCCGGGACTCTTTTATCTTGTAATTTCATACCTGGGCCATAATTATTGAACGGGCGAACTAAAGTTATTGGCAAATTATATTCTTTTGCGTATTCATAACAAATGGTTTCGCCGAAACGCTTTGACTCATCATAGCAAGCGCGAGGCCCTATCGTGTTAACATATCCTCTGTAATCTTCTTTTGTTGGTATGTGAGAAGAATCAGGATCTCCATAAATTTCAGAACTTGAAAAAAATAAAAATCCCCTTAAAGATTCATTCTTGTACAAATCCAAAAGCTTTTTTAATCCCCATATATTAGCTTCAATTGTTTTAATAGGATATTTTCTGTAAAACACAGGTGATGCAATTGACGCCATATGGATTACAAACGAATTCGATTTATCAAGCTTTAGGGTTTCGATACTGCCGTCAATAATATCAAACAATTGGAAATCAATATTTCCTGCTTTTGCGATTTCTTCAATCCAGTCAGGTCTTCCCGATTGAAAATTATCGACTGCCACGATTGATTTTATTCCCAAAACCTTTTTGTAGGTATTGAAAAAATGCAGAAAATAATATCCCAAAAAACCACAGCAACCTGTTATAAAAATGTTTGAATCTTTAAATTTTTCAATATTTGCTCCTACTTTTTTGTAAATGTATTCAATATCTTCTTTAACTATTTGATTCATATAAATATCCTTTTATAACTTATTTTTGCCAAACAGCCCACGGAGCTTTCCCGGATGCCCAAAGCTCAGTAAGTTCCGTTTTTTCTCTTAATGTATCCATCGGTCTCCAAAAACCGTAATGTTTGTATGCATTTAATTGATTATTTTCGGCAATTTTTTCCAACGGTTCTTTTTCAAAAGTAACATCATCACCGTCCTTGATATAATCAAAAACTTTTGGTTCACATACAAAGAATCCGCCGTTAATCCAACTTTCTTCTCCCTTTGGTTTTTCTTTAAAAGAGGTTATTATATTATTCTCTTTTATTACCAAGGCCCCGAATCTGCCTGCGGGTTGAACTGCGGTCATTGTTACAAGTTTTTTTGATTTTCTATGCGATTCTATAATTTTATTTATGTCAACATCTGCGACTCCGTCCCCGTAGGTTAGAAGAAACGGTTCATCTCCGACATATTCCTTTGCTTTCTTAATTCTGCTTCCTGTCATTGTTTCCTGACCGGTGTAGAGCATTGTAACTTTCCACGGTTCGGTTTGCATTCTGTGAATTTCAACCGAGTTATTGAGCATGTCCACCGTAATATCTGAATATTGTTGGTAATAATGTACAAAATAATCCTTAATTATGTGAGATTTATAGCCGGTAAGTATAACAAACTCATTAAAGCCGTAATATGAATAAATCTTCATAATATGCCACAAAATTGGCCGTCCGCCTATTTCCACCATTGGTTTCGGTTTTAAATCGGTTTCTTCGGAAAGGCGTGTTCCTCTTCCGCCTGCTAAAATAAGTACTTTCATAGTATCTCCGCTTTAAATAACTTCTTTTCCTACAATAGGCGCAATTTGTTTAATTTCTTTGTACAACTGCTCATATTGTTCAGGATACAACGATTGAGCACCATCGCAAAGTGCGCAATCCGGCTTGTAATGGACTTCTATTATCAAACCGTCGCAACCGGCTGCAATAGCTGCTCTCGACATCGGTTCAACTTTATCTCTCAAACCCGTTCCGTGCGACGGATCAACAATAACAGGAAGATGGCTCAATTTCTTTACTACAGGTATTGCTACCAAATCCAGGGTGTTTCTTGTGTATGTTTCAAAGGTTCTTATTCCTCTTTCGCAAAGAATAATTTGACCATTCCCGCCTGACATAATATATTCTGCAGACATAAGCCATTCTTCATATGTTGATGAAAGCCCTCTTTTCAAAATTATTGGCTTGTGAATAGTTCCCAATTCTCTTAAAAGGTTGAAGTTTTGCATATTCCTTGCGCCGACTTGAAAAATATCAACATATTGCATAAACATATCGATTTGAGAAACGTCAATAATTTCAGTTGCAATTGCCATCCTGTGATTGTCCGCAACGCTTCTCAATATTTTTAATCCCTCTTCGCCTAAGCCCTGAAATGCATAAGGGCTTGTTCTTGGTTTAAAAGCACCACCTCTAAGTACTTTTACACCGATTTTGGAAAGCGCTTCTGCGGTTTGGTCTACTTGATCGTAATTTTCGACAGCACACGGACCCGCAATCATTCCGGCATATTTGCTGCCGAATTTAACTCCGTTTACTTCGACAATTGTATCTTCATTTTTAAAAGCTCTTGTCGTTAATTTGTAACTCGTAGTGAGCTGTATAACCTCGGTTACTCCGGGAAGAAGCTCAAAATCACGCTTGTCTGTCAATTGGCTTCCGATAGCGGATATGACAATTTTGATTTCGCCTCTGGAAATTCTTGCTTCGAAACCTTTTGATTCAATAGATTCGACGACACGAGAGATTTGCTCTTCTGTCGCATTAGAGTTCATAACTACAAGCATTGATTCTTCTCCTTAAATAACCAATATTATTATACACAAAATTATAGAATATTGCACACGGAAAAGATTGGAGCTTTTCTGCATGAAAAATTCGGAATAACTTGATAAATATGTATAATTATTACAAATTGTTAAGGCGAATTTTGGGAATTTGCAACAGGGCTAAAACCCCTGTAAAAT
>CAJOOA010000096.1 GCA_905236055.1 Candidatus Gastranaerophilales bacterium
TTCATCGCGAACGAGCAAGACAATCCAGCCACCCCAGTTACTTTTTCTGAAGAAAAAGTAACCAAAAAGACTTTTCATATTTGGCCGGTAGGATTTTCTGCCGGCTTTTATCTGTCGGCTATTAATGCTCGCTTAAAGCGGGCTTTTTTGCTTTTAATCAGTTATATTAACTTTTCCGTGATGAACAAAAGTCATAATCTGTCTTGGATTTCTGACTAAAATCGTATCCATATATTTTTCTGATTTAAATTTTTTGAAGTCATCAACAAGAACATTAAACAAATTTGCAATGTGTTTATAAAAGCCCTCGTTAGTGTAGTTGTCGTGTGCAAGTAATATCTGTTCGTGATAAAACTCTCCTATTCCAAAGTCATAGGGAGGTCTTTCATCAAGAAAATCCACCGTTAGCATATGCATATTTGAGTCTTTTTTCTTGCTGTGGCATACAAAAATATCTGTTTTTTCCCCCAGTTTTTTTAAAAGCGGAGCATTTTCAATAACTTTTCTTAATTCTGGGTCCACATTTTTTAACTCCTGCTGTCTTAAAAATTTAAAACTTGGCACAAACGTAGGAAATTGCATATATTTTATTGCTTTGAACGATTGGGACGTACCTATATTATCAATTTTCATGATTTAAAACTCCTTTATTATATTGTTGTGATTAGTTTTTACATTCGCACTGGCAATTGCAACCCTTTTTCTCGCAGCCACAATTACATTTCGGCAAATCTTTGTTAAGTTCTTCCGTAGTTTTTTCTACGTATCTGCCCGTTGCTTGATTTATTTTTTCAGCGGAATTGCCGATTCCTCTTGCTGTGGCTCTTGCTGCTTTTTTAGCACCCCTTGCCGTAGCTTTGCCTGCTTTTTTAGCTTCCTTTGCGGCAGCATTCCCGACTTTTTTAGCCCCTCTTGCAGTAGCTGCACCTGCCTTTTTTGCTTCCTTTGCCGTTACAGCGCCGGCTTTTTTTGCTCCACATTTTACCACATCTGCCGCATCGTGAGCTTTATCAGACATTATTTCACATACTTGCTCCGTTTTTGTCATTGCAGCATCATCTTCTGCAAATACGCAGTTCACTGTTAAAACAACACCAGCCAGCAAACCAATTGCTACAAACACTTTTTTCATAATTAATACTCCCGAAAATCTGATGTGCTCATTATAACACAAATAATAATTTTGTTTTACACAAAAAAACGGGCATGGTATTATTCTGTTATGTTAAATTTGTATATTACTTCAACTGTTCACAAAGAGGGTAAAAGTTTTATAACAGCCGGACTTGCAGCTACCATGCAAAGCTTGGGATATAAGACCGCTGTTTATAAGCCATTTCAGACTGCAGGAATTGAGATTAACGGATTTATGCAATCGCCGGATTTAACTTATGTCAAGACTCTTGACCCATATATAGAAACACATTTTTCGTATCTTTTTAAAGAAAAAGGAGATGTCCTTTCTGCTTCGGAAAACGAAAATAAAGAACTCGACATAGATTTTATCTTTAAAGATGCCCAAAAGTTTGCAATGTCATCAGATTGTATATTGCTTGACGGAGAAGACAATATCTTCAGTCCCATAGCTCCGGGGATACAAAATATTGACCTTATAAATAAGCTTCAGGTTCCAATTTTATTTGTCGTTTCCCCAGGAGAAGATTCAATAAACAACATTTTGTTATCAATATACGGAGCCAAAGAAAAAGGTGCTGAAGTCAGCGGAGTAGTTGTAAATAATATCAAAGACGAAGACGACAGTAAAAATGTTACAAATTTAGTGCGTGCAATTGAAGAATATTCTGATGTTAAAGTTTTGGGAATGGTGCCTGATATGGGTAAAAATATACAACCCGAAGATTTAATAACCGGTATCCTTAACGGTATAGACATAGAAAGCGTTTTTGACGTTAAGATATCCAAATTGGAGATTAGTTAATGATTATAACGGGGGGAATATATAAGGGCAGGAAAATGGAAGCCCCCGATGAAAAAATTACACGGCCGACTTTATCGAAAGTTAGGATGGGTGTTTTTAATGTCTTGTACTCGCTAATGGGTGATTTTGAAGGAAAAACTTTCTTGGATGCTTTCGGCGGTTCGGGGATTATGGGATTGGAAGCATTATCAAGGGGGTTTAATGAGGTTTTTGTAATTGAACAAAATCCCAAATCAGCACAAGTAATCAAAAACAATTATCAAAAGCTGGGGCTCAACCCAAACTTAAGAATTGGCGACAGCTTAAAATTGATAAACAAAATTGATAAACGATTTGACGTTATATACATAGATCCACCTTACGAAAGCGACATCTATAAAAACATTTTTCCTTTGGTTGAAGATAAAGCCGAATATATAATTGCAGAACATTCAGGAGATTTGAAGATTACCAATTTCACTTTGCTTAAAACAAAAAATTACGGTGGGAAAAAAGTTTCATTTTATATAAAAGGCAAACCGGATAAAATAAAATCTACGCAATAAAATTTTTCTTTTGCGATATAATATCCATATGCTTAAGGGTAAGAAAATTTTAGTAGGGATAACCGGCGGAATTGCAGCATACAAAATTCCGCAGCTGATTCGTTTGTACAAAAAATCCGGTGCGGAAGTAAAAGTCGTTATGACGCCTTCTGCCGAGAATTTTGTTACCAAATTGACACTCCAGTGCGTTTCGAATAATGATGTTTATGTAAACCATTTTGAGATTGAAGAATATAAACCTGAACATATTTCACTCTGTGACTGGGCTGATGTTTTTGTTATTGCACCGGCAACAGCAAATACAATTTCTAAAATCGCAAACGGAATTTGTGATAATCTGCTGACTGCAATTGCCTGTGCATTCAAAAAACAAATTTTATTAACCCCCGCTATGAATTCGGGAATGTGGGAAAATCCTTTTGTCCAAGAAAACATTTCTAAACTAAAATCCGCAGGATGTTTCATTCTTGAACCCGCTACGGGCTATCTTGCTTGCGGTACAGAGGGCAAAGGCAGAATGGCAGAACCGGAAGAAATTTTAGAAAAAACTACGGAAATTATCGGGGTTTCTAAATTTCTTAAAGGCAAGAAAATCTTGATTACGGCAGGCGGAACAAGAGAAAAAATAGACCCTGTTCGTTATATAACAAACAATTCTTCAGGCAAGATGGGGGTCGCACTTGCTGATTGCGCAAATTCTATGGGGGCGGAAGTTACGCTTATATCAACATTTGGCATCGATAAACCCTATAAAAATATAGTAACCGAATCCGCAAAAGAAATGGATACTGCGGTTAAAGCGGAATTGGAAAACCAAGATTGCGTAATAATGGCAGCTGCCGTTGCTGACTACAAAATTAAGAATTATTCCGAACAAAAGATAAAAAAGAACGAAAAAAGTGAAATCAATTTAACACTTACTCCGAATCCGGATATTTTGAAAGAAATATGTGCAATGCCGCACAAAGCAATAATTGTGGGGTTCTGTGCAGAAAGCGAAAACTTAATTGAAAATGCAAAGCTGAAAATTAGAAATAAAAACTGTGATTATTTAGTGGCAAATGATATCTCCCGTAAGGATATCGGATTCTCGAATAATGATAACGAAGTTTACATACTTGATAAAAATTTAAATATAAGTCATATTGAAAAAGACAGCAAAATTAATATTGCAAAAAAGATTTTGGAGAAAATCTTTGAATAAGTATGAGATAGTTGAGAGAATAGAAAAATTTGCACCGCTTGATACACAAGAACCGTGGGATTGCAGTGGGTGGATTGTTGATGGGGCAAATGATGAGGTGAGCAAAGTCCTATTCGCATTGACCATTACGGACAATGTTTATGAACAGGCAATGGATAAAAACTGCGACATGATAATATCCCACCACCCATTGTTTACAGTGCCCTTAAAATATAGAGATATTAATATGTATTGCGCTCATACGAATTTTGATAAAACATACGGCGGAACAACGGATTTATTGTTAAAAGCCCTGGGATTTGTAGGGGAACCTTTTGGAGATTTTGTACGGTTAGTCGAATTTGATAAAGAGATGAGTGTCGAATATTTGAAATTAAAATTAATTCACTTGGCTCCAAAATTGCGAACCGTTAATAACTACAATACAACAATGCTAAAAACAGTTGGCTTTTGCGCAGGTTCCGGTTCGGAATTTATAAACGAAACGCCTTGTGATGCCTTCGTTACCGGAGATATAAAATTCCATACTGCAGCAGAAGCGAAAAAAGTATTATTCGACATCGGACATTTTGAAAGTGAAATTTTTACGGTCAAATTCTTAAGAGAATTGACCGGATTAAGCGAAAAGGAGGGATTGATTGCCAATGAAAAAAGTCCTTTTGCTTAGTTTACTGCTATTAATTATAATTCCTGTGGTACTTGCTTATGAAACCATTATTATCAAGTACCCTCCCGGTGAGTTGTGGGTAAAGGCCTATTACAAAAAAATCGGAAATGAAGCCATATTGCAATATGTTCCCAATGGTCAATCTCACCAGGACTGGAAAAGAACAATAATTGTACACGCTTATTTTGAATCTGCTTATCCCATAAATATTTTTATTTCAGGCGAAATTATGCGAATGAAAAAGACAAACCCAACGGGAGCATACCGATACTTAAAACTTACAGACAGAGATTCAATTGCGACGAGATGTACGGATGATTACAAAAACGTTAAAGCCCAATGTGAATTTTACAGAGTAACTTATGCTCATAAAGGCATCGTGAGTCTACATTACATAAACCGGGACAAAGAAGATTTTATGGATAATTATCGTGAGTGGTACAACATAATCAGGAAAGCAAAATATTACAACAGTTACTATCGTGATGACAGAACACTTGATAAGGCGGAATATTTTGAACTTTGGGATGATTAGGATTGTTTAAAACGGGCGATTATGAAGTACGCTCGCCCAATTCTTTATCCATTAAAAACAGTGCAATTTTGTCTTCACCAAACATCTCGAGACGTTTTATTATATTTTTAACGGCCTCTTCCTCTTCGACCTGCTCTTCAATAAACCAATCCACAAAAGCAAGTGTTGTACGGTCGCACTCCTCTTCGGCTTTTTTAGCAACTGACATAATTGAATTCGTTATACATTTTTCGTGTTCATATACTATATTAAATACTGATAATATACCTTTAAATTCGTATTCCGGCATTTTGATTTGTTTTAAGGTAACAAAACTGTTTCTGTCAATCAGATAATCAAATATCTTAAGCCCGTGTTCGACTTCCTCCTTTGCCTGATGTTTCATCCAAGAAGCAAAACCGTTTAGACCAAGTTCTTTCATCTGTGCTGACATTGAAAGATACAAATAACCGGAATAAAATTCTTTATTAATTTGTTCATTTAAAATTTCATTAATTTTCTCGCTAATCATTTTTGCTCCTCCAAAGTCCGTGAACATTACAGAATTCAAGTGCTGTAAGCTTGTCATTAAAGTCCGTTACGTTGTATACAGCCGTTTCTTCAGGGGCAAAGAATTTAATTCTGAGTTCGGTTTTATTTTCATTTAAAACCTCAATAAATTGTATATAGTGCTCTTCTACCATAGGATGTTTTCTTACGCTTACATATTTAGCTTCAGCGCACATACCTGTTTCGCAACCTTCATGCACCGTTTCAAATTCCGGCACATGTTTTTCTCCTAACTCATTTTCCTCATATTTAGTTTCCAATAATTCCATTTCTTCCCCGCAACACACGAGTTCCCCCATTCCATCAAGTAATACTTGAACAATATTTCCACAAATTTTGCACTTGTAGATACCCAATTTAATACTCATAAAACAACTCCTTTCTTTCATATATTTTAGAAAATACATTCTAAACTTCATTGTAGGAACGGGTAATTTATGGTATTATCTTGATTATGGAAAATATTTTTAAAAATGCGACTCAAAATGAACCTAAAGAAGAAAAAACGTTAATATTGGATCAATATAACAGTTTAAAGGATAACTTTGAAGAAATTTTTATAGAAGCAGCCGAACAAATAAGGGCCGCAATTGACAAATTCAAACCCGAAAATCCCTGTACGCTTTGCACTATCAAATGCGAATTGGAACAAAAAGATATATTTTCTGACTTTCCTGTCGGTTGCACTTACAAAGAATGGCAGGCACAAGCATTATCATTTCTCTCAGGAGAATATCAGAGAAAATTAAAAGCGTCTTACGATATGATAATGGATAAGAAAAACGACTACTCCTGTAACAAATGCGGAGATTGCTGTCGTTTTGCCGTAAGCGAATTTTCTTATGAGCAATTAAAACAAAAGGCCTTCAGAGGGGATAAGTATTCAGCCGAGTTTGTTTCCGTTTTTGTTCCATATGAGACAGAAGAAGCTGCCAAGAAGGCAAATCCTGAATATTTTGAGGCATTGGGAGATTTGGTCGACGATAAAACGTATTATTACTACTGTCCTAAAGTAGACGGGGACTTGTGTTCTGATTATGAAAACAGACCGAATATATGTAAAGATTTTCCGCACAATCCGCTAAAATTACTTCCTTCAAGATGCAGCTATAATGCTTGGAGACAGGAAGTTGCACGACAGTCAATGCTTTTGCACGCAAAAACAAATATAATAAACTTTTATAAACAAAAACTGGGCTAATTTATGTGTATTGTATTATCCGGAATGAATCTAAATGAGCTTGAAGACCTTGCAGCAGAAATGAAGGCCTCCAAATTTCGTGCAAAACAAATTCATAATTGGATTTACTCTAAGTCAGTCGACTCGATAGACGAGATGACAAATTTGGCAAAAGATTTTAGAGAGGAGCTTAAAAGTCGGGCAGTTATTACAAAAACAAAAATAAAAACCAAGCAGGTAAGCTCTGACGGAACTATAAAATATTTGATAGAATACCCCGATGGAGAATGCGTAGAAACTGTTCTTATGAGGTTTGATAATCGTGCAAATTTGACTGCTTGCGTAAGTTCTCAGGTCGGATGCGCTGTCAACTGTTCTTTTTGCGCAACTGGAAAACGCGGTTTTATAAGGAATTTGACTTACAAAGAAATAATCGAACAGGTTTTAACCATTCAAAGAGATACCGGACTCAAGGTTACAAATATTGTATTTATGGGGCAAGGAGAACCTCTTTTAAATCTGGAGAACGTCTTAAAGGCGCTTAATCTATTCAATACTGATTTTCAAATCGGAGCAAGAAGAATAACAATTTCCACAAGCGGTATTATTCCTAAAATAAAAGAGTTGGCCAAAACAGAACTTCAATCCACGCTTGCAATATCATTACACGCTTCGAATCATAAGCTGAGAGCAGAATTGATGCCGATTGAAAACAAATATAATATTGATGAATTAAAAAAAGCTTTAGTTGAATATATTGAAAAAACAGGAAGAAGAATAACCATAGAATATATTATGATTAAAGGGTTTAATGATACTATCGAATGCGCAAAAGAGTTGGCAATTTATCTTAAAGATATTAAATGCAACATAAACCTTATACCGTACAATTCAGTTGACGATACTAAATTTAAAAAATCTTCAAACAACGATATAATGAAGTTTAAATATATACTTGAGCATTCCGGTAAAAAAGTAACCGTTCGGCTCGAGAGAGGGGCTGATATTGATGCGGCTTGCGGTCAACTCAGAGGACGTATAATTTAGAGGGAGTTTTACTTTGAATAATATATTTCAAAAAAACATATCTGCACTTATTCAAAAAAATCCGGAACTGGCAGCAAGATTGGGCGGATTTGTTCCGACAAAATTGCCGGAATTGGTGCAGGAAAACGGAAGTTATAATTTAAAATACAATGGTTTATTTATACACAATAAACAAAATCCGCTGGGAGAAGCACAGGAAATATTCTCTATGGCGACCAACGAACCCGTTGCAATTCACGTGATTTACGGAATCGGCTTGGGGTATTTATTCCAAATTGCTTGCCGAAACTCGTTGGGAACAGTTATTCTCTACGAACCGGATTTAAACGTCTTGTGGACTGCATTTACTTTGGTTGATTTTTCCGATGATATTTTGAAAAATAATGTGTTTCTAACTGATAATTTAGAGGATACGTCTTCTGAAATATACAAAAAATCAAATACATTAAACACTCCACAGTTATTATCTCTCCCCTCTGTGAGAGAGCTTGATAAAGATGGCTTTGAAGAATTAGTTAGAATTTTACAGGAAATAGTCGGTTCATATTCTCTTGATTTAAAATTTACTAAAGAGAAATTTTATCCTTCACTTAAAATGCTTATCCAAAATATTCCGTCACTTATTAAGGAACCGCCGCTTGCAAGATTTAAAGATATTTATAAAGGCAAAACCGCCGTTATAGTATCTGCAGGCCCTACCCTTGACAGGAATATAGATACTTTGAAAAAAAATCGCGATAAATACATATTATTTACCGTTGGAACCGCAGTAAAAACTCTGTATCAAAACGGATTAAAACCGGACTTCTTATGCATTATTGAAACATATAATTCATCAAAACAGGTAGAAGGACTTGATTTGAGCGATGTTTATTTTATAACCGAACCTTACGCAAGTCCTGAACTCAGGAATTTCAAATACAAAAAAACATTTTCTCATATTTCCGCTAATTCACCGATTAACAATTTCTGGACTGAAATTTGCGGAGAAAATATTGAAGAATACTGGACAAAAGGAACTGTTTCATATACAGCAATAAATTCCGCAAGAATTTTGGGCTGTTCTAAAATTGTCCTTGTCGGTCAGGATTTGGCATACGTAGAGGGACAGTGCTACAGCAAAGATTCAGCATATAAAGATTTGAGCTGTGAATATAACCATGAAACCAAAAAATGGGAAATTACCGCAAAAGATTTTGATTCATTTGCAATGGCAATATCCCCGTCTTCCGACATTGAAGTCGGCAGAGCAACTGCTAGGCGCAGATTAGAGCGGTTAAACAATTCACTTTATTATGTAAAAGGTATTCAGGGTGATATGATTCCGACAGAATCAGTTTATGCCGCTTTTGTAAAACCGCTCAGCGAGTACGCAGAACATTTTAAAGGAATAAAATACATAAATACTTCTCTTGTAGGTGCTCAAATTAACGGGTATGAAAATATGCCATTGGAAGAAGCCCTAAAAGATTCTCCCGTCATTGAGAATACAGATTTTGATACAACGTTCAAGTATGACATCGATAAAATAGTTGAAAATCTTGATAAATCGGCAAATAGTCTGAACGAGTCCTTAAAGCTCATTGAAGACGGAAAACAAGTACTCAGGAATTTATTAAATAACCTAAAACGTCGAAAAACCGTTGACGAAGATGTTTTAAAGCTGCTAAAAAAAGTTTCACTTACCTATCTTAATTTAACCAATGATTTTTCCGACAAAAATAAGTTATACGATTTAATAAGTGCCGCAGGGAAAATAGATTTAGATTATGAAATGAAAATGATGCGGAGCTTTGATTATGAGAGTGTTTCCAGAATAGCTGAAAAGATTATGGAGTATTTTAATAACGCAGAAACTTGTATAAACGAAATAGTTTTAATGATTAAAGGTGTACTGAATGAAAGTATTAATTCAAAGAGTTAAAAACGCATCCGTAAAAATTGGCGGAGAAATGTATTCTTCAATAAACGCAGGAATTCTTGCACTTGTCGGGATAGAAAAAGGAGACACCATCGCCGATATCGAAAAATATTCTCAAAAAGTTGTTAATCTGAGAATTTTCCCTGATGAAAACGATAAAATGAATCGTTCGCTTATTGATATTAACGGCGAAATGTTGATAGTTTCACAATTTACACTCTGCGGCAGTTGTAAAAAGGGAACAAGACCAAGCTTTGATAATTCAGCTCCGCCTGATATTGCAAATGAATTATACGAAACCTTTGTAAAAGAAGTTTCAAAACACGGCATAAGAACTCAAACCGGAAAATTCGGTGCAATGATGGAAGTCATATTAATTAATGACGGACCTGTAACCTTTATGCTTTAACCTTGCATAACAGTGGTCTCATCATTAGCTGTCATAACTTTTGCCCGATATTTTGCAACTCCGTTCATTAACGAAGCTTTCACCTGTTCGAATACCTGACTCCAATCTCCCGGAACAGATTGTCTGAAGAGTTTTATACTGTCATACCATTCGCAATGATTTAACTCATCATGCCATCTCCAATCCGTTTCATAAGGAAGAATTACAAGACATGGTATACCGAGTGCACCGGCAAGATGTGCAAGCGAAGTATCATTACATATTACTAAATCTAAATTCTTCAATGCCGCAGCTGTTTGACCGAAATCAAGTAAATCGGTGCCTATATCCGTAATGTCATACTTATCTGTTAAATTTTTCAAATCTTCGGAACCTTCAAAAGTTTGGAATGAATAGAATTTAGTTCCGTCTGTTTCAATTAGTGGTGAAAAAGCTTCTGCAGGAATAACTCTATCTTGGTCATAATAAGTATTTCCCTGCCACTTAATTCCAACTTTCAACAAGTTATTATTAAAATATCTGGATTTATATTCGTTCACCAAATCCGGATTCGCTGATAAATACCCTTCAGAAGATTCAAACATTTTACTTCCTTTTAATCCCAACAGATATGGCAAGCTTAAAAGCGGAGTATGAACGTCAAAATCCATATTTTGTTCGGGTATATATCCGTCAATCAAATCGTCTATTCCGAGTCCGCTTTGTTCAAATAACGGAACCAACGGTCTTTGAGGGCAAAAAACTAATTTTTTGCATTTTTTCTTCAACAAAGGCAAATATCTTGAAAACATTATTACATCACCGTAACCTGCCTCGTAATATACAAATATAGTTTTATTTTTAATATTTTCACCTTTCCACAATCTGTCTTCAGAAGCAAGATGTGGGTACGATTTTGATTGAGTCGCAATTGCTACCGATCTGCCATATCTTTGTTCAAAATATTTTAAACCCTTTGCATAATCTTTTGTTCTCATTAATGATATCGAATAAAAATATTCCGTATCTTTATCATGCGGTTTTAGCTTGTTGCATATTTTCATCGCAGAAACGGCATTTTTGCCTTGCCCGACTATTTCATACAAATGTGCAAGGTTTGACCAGCCCTGATATGAGGAAGGATCTATTTTCAACGCTTGTTCATAAGTTTGAATGGCTTTTGGATATTGTTTCAGGTTTTTGTATGCGAGTGCTATATTAAACAGCAATGAGAAATTTTTAGGGAATTTTTCTTTTATGCTATTTTCATAATAAATAATTTTTTCATACGAACAATTTCTTATGTATGCTTGAAATAAAGTCTCGAAAAAATATTCACATGGATTTAATTGAATTGCCTTTTCGACCCATTCAATCGCAGAAGCCGTGTCATTTTGCTGTAATTTCAAGACTCCCAGCAAATTGTAAATCTCCGCATTATCACAATCGAGCTCTAATGCCTCTCTGTATGCGGATTCCGCTTCCGATAATCTTCCGCTTTGGTGAAAATCAAAACCTCTATTAATAATTTCGTTTATTTCTGCCATAATATCCCTCCGATTTTATTATAATTCTATATTAGGAATATGATAATAGTTTATATGAAGTATATTATTTAGTTAAAGATGCGTTAATAAAACAATTTGAAGCTTTATAGGAACTCCTTACCAAAGGATCTATCTGATAATTTTTAAACCCTATTTTTTTTGCCAAACATCTTAATTCTTCAAACTCTTCAGGGGTATAGTATTTTGATACCTCCAAATGTTGTTTTGAGGGCTGAATATATTGACCGATTGTAATAATATCCACGTCAACATTTTTTAAATCGATAAGTGTTTTTTCTATATCACTTACCCCCTCGCCAAGTCCTACCATAAGTCCTGATTTTGTTATTATATTAGAATTGTCTTTTACGTATTTCAAAACTTCAAGCGAGCATTTATAGTTTCCCTGCGGTCTTGCGGTCTTGAATAGTGATTCGACTGTTTCAATATTATGATTAAAAACTTCCGGATTAGCTTTTATAATTACATCCAGTGATTCTTTTTTCCCTCTAAAGTCCGGCGTTAAAATTTCTACTTTAATATCTTTACTAATTTTTTTGATTTCCCAAATGCAATTGGCAAAATGTTCGGCACCGCCATTTGGCAAATCATCTCTTGTAACCGAGGTTATTACAACATGATTTAGCCCTAATTCTTTTACGGCTTCCGCAATATGTTTCGGCTCATTTTCGTCTAACGGTTCAGGTTTTGCAGATGAAATATTACAATAACGGCAATTTCTTGTGCAAACATTTCCCATAATCAAAAAAGTTGCGGTGTTTCTTGAATAACACTCGCTTTTATTGGGACATCTAGCCCCTTCACACACTGTATTCAGACACTTATTTTTTAATATATGTCTGACAGTTTTTGTTTTTTCCGTATCAATAATCGGTCGTTTCAAGTATTCCGGTAATCTTTGCAAAATTCACCCTTCCCTATACTAAACCTATGGTCCCTACTCGTACACCTTTTCTTCTACAGGTAATTGCAAATAAACTTTTACACAAAATCCGCATTCTTCATTGGAATAAAGCCGTATTTCACCATTCATGGCCTCAACCAAACCTTTAACAATGTATAATCCGAGCCCTGTTCCCCTTGTTGTACGCGTAGTCGAATCGTCTATTCTCACAAATTTATCAAACAACGTCTTTAATTTTTCTCTCGGGATTATATCGTAATCGTTTTTCACACTTAGGACAAGCCGATTTTCTCTGAGTTCGTAATCCAAAATAATTGGAGAATCTCCCTTAGCGTATTTTACGGCATTTTCTATTAAATTCACAAACACTTGCTCAAGCCGGTCTTTGTCCGCCATAACATCAATATCGCAAGAAACCACATTGTTAATGATTTCTTTGTTTTGATTGTTTTTGACTAGTGTTACGGCATTTTCTATTACTGAACATATAGAAACAGGGACCAAGTCAAAATTAAGCTTTGTTCCTTCTATATCAGGTATTACCAGAATATCTTCAACCATTCTGGACAAACGCTCCGATTGGTTCTTTATAATTTTCAAAGATTTTTGTTTGGTTTCTTCGTCTATTTCAATATCCTGCCTCAAGAGTCGGGAAGTGTATCCCTGAATGCTTGTTAACGGCGTTCTGAATTCGTGACTTATGGTATCTATCATATTGGAACGGAATTCATTTAATTGTTTTAATTCTTTATTTTTCTTATTCAATTGAATATAAGATTTATGAATTTGCGAAATCATTCTGTTGAATTCGTTTCCGAGGAATACAATTTCAAACGGAGTGAATATGTTGGTTAAGAGCCGAATTCTACGTCTGTAATTACCTTTTGATATTGCTATTATTGCCTTAAATAACTGTCTGATGTTTGTATAAAGATAGGATGTATAAAGCCCCACGACAAAGAAAACTACCAGAACAGTCAATAGAATTGACAAAATAATTTTATCTCTGCTGTAATCGATTAAACGTTTAGTAATATCTTCGGAAGTATTTACAAGAATAATAACGTTTGGCGAAGATTTCTTGTGATAAGCAATCGGCTGATTTTTTATGTTACCGTACAGAACTGTTTCATCAGTTTGTAATTTATCCGGAAGCTGCTGAACGCTGCTTTTAAAAATATCATCCTCATAATTTATAGATGCAATGAGATGTTTATCATCCCCCGAAAGAACATAGATTTGACGCTGATTCTGGTTAATTGTTTTGAATATTTTTTCTTTTAAGTCATTAATATCCAAAACCGCTACAAGAATATTTCCATCTGCAAGCTCTTTGGTATAAACTGCATAATTTACATCCTTTTTGTACTTATCAAACTTAGACATTTCGGTCGGTTTTATAATATCCAAAACAGTATAAAAAGACATGTCATTAATAATTTTATCCAAATAGTCTTTTGTTTTTTCGGGAGAATTATAGTATTCAATGGTTTCGCTGATTTGGGTCAATTCGTTATTTATTGAACTTTCAAAAATACCGATTTCTTCGGATACAATGTTTGTTATGACAACAGCCGCTTCTTTAAGCTGCGATCTGTTTGACTGCTGATTTATATTATTTATAATAAATCCGCTAACCGTCATCGGAATAATTACCGCGAAAAATATTACGATAATGATTTGTTCCGCTATTTTTAATCTTCTTTTACTAAAAAATTGTACCATTTTTAAGTTTTTACCCCTGATTTACCCCTCGTCGCCGAACGGAGTTAACTTGTATCCGACATTTGTTACCGTATGCAAATACTTGGGATTTTTTGTGTCGGGCTCAATTTTGTTACGAAGCCCACCAACATGAACACGAAGCATTCTTACATCTTCATCGCTTGAATATCCCCAAACTTCTTCTAACAAGGTTGCCAAAGTAACGGCTTTATTGAAATGCTGCATAAGGCAATATAGAATTTCGAACTCAGTCGGAGTTAATTTCACTCTTTTATTCAAAATAATTGCCTCTAAAGTATCGGGTAATATCTCAATTTCACCTACTTCCAATATCTCAGAAGACGACATTTGTTCAACCTGCGGCTGAGTGCGGCGCAGCAGAACTCTTATTCTCAATAAAACTTCTTGAACATCAAACGGTTTAACCAAATAATCATCCGCTCCGCTATCAAAACCGCTTGTCTTATCGGCGATTGTGCCCTTTGCTGTCAGCATCAAAATAGGAACATTAATTTTGGCCTGCCTAATGTTTTTACAAACATCAAAACCGTTCATTTTGGGCATCATAACATCAAGAATAATCAAATCGTATTTATTGTTTAGCGCTTTATTTAGCCCCTCCATACCATCCGAGGCGGTGTCGGTATAATATCCGCTTGATGCAATATCAAAGTCCAATAATTCTCTGATTTCCGCATCATCATCAACAATTAATATTCTTTTCTTTTCGCCCATTGATAAATCCTTAATTTATAAAACGACTCATTTATATTTTATACGGCAAATCTAAAGTGCACAATATCGCCATCTTGCACGATATAGTCCTTTCCTTCAAGCCGAGTAACACCTTTGTCTTTGCATGCCGCATAAGATTTGCATTCTACAAAATCTTTGTAACTTGTAACTTCCGCTCTTATAAACCCTTTTTCAAAATCCGTATGAATTACGCCTGCTGCCTGAGGAGCTTTTGTACCTTGAGAACAAGTCCAAGCACGTGTTTCTTTTTCACCTGCTGTTATAAAAGTTATCAGGTTCAAAAGTTTATAAACAGTTTTAATCATTTTATCAATACCGCTATCTGAAACACCGAGTTCTGCAAGATATTCCTTAGCACCTTCTTCTCCCAAATCGACAAGTTCTTCTTCAATTCTTGCGCATATAATTACAGTTTGTGCACCATGTGATTTTGCGTAATTTTCCACAAGTTTCGTATATTGATTACCTTCTTTTAAGTCGAATTCGGAAACATTTGCACAATAAATAACCGGTTTAACCGACATCAAACTGAGTGGCTTTATTGCGGCAATTTCATCTTCATTAAAATGGTCATTAAGGTTTACAAAGGTTCCGGCACTTAAAAGTTCCGAAAGTTTATTTAACGCATTTTCTTCAAGTTTGGCGTTTTTATCCCCACCCTTTGCCTGTTTTGTAATTCTTGCAATTCTTCTTTCAATTGACGCTAAATCCGCAAGAGCAAGCTCGGTATTAATTGTTTCTATATCACTAATCGGGTCGACTTTGCCTGATACATGGATGGTATTTTCATCATCAAAGCATCTTACGACCTGAATTATTGCATCGACTTCTCTTATATTGTGTAAAAATTGGTTTCCCAAACCCTCACCTTGGCTTGCACCCTTTACAAGCCCTGCTATGTCGACAAATTCAATGACCGTGGGTATGATTTCTTTCGACTTGCACAAATCCGCCAGAACTTTAAGACGTTCATCCGGCACTGTTACAATTCCGACATTCGGTTCTATTGTACAAAACGGATAATTAGCACTCTGCGCATTCTTTGTGGCAGTAAGCGCATTAAATAAAGTTGATTTCCCTACATTCGGAAGTCCGACAATACCTGCTCTTAGCATCCTTTATAACCTTTCTTGTTCAAATATCTCTTTTGAACAATTTTAGCATAAAAGGTTTAGAAAAGCAGTCTGAATAACAAGAATCTCTTATTTAATTTTTCTGAGAATTTTTTAAGGTTTTCAACTGTCTCGGAAGTATCGTTGATAATTTGTTTCAGGTTATCTTTATCACCTTTTCCGTTAATAGTTTCAAGTGCTTTTGAAACTTCACACATAGTGATATTTAAATTGTCGATAGAATCTGATATTTTTTGCTTAAGGTTTTCATCCTTCGTCATTACATTGACAGAATCGGAAATTTCCTTTAAATTAGTCATCAGCCCGGTCAAATCTTCTGCAAACGCTTTCGAATCAACAGCACCGATTATAGGAGCGAGCTGTTTTGACATAGATGATATAGCGTCTGCCGTTTCAAACATTGCCGGCTTAAATCTTTCGTCCGTAACAATACCGTTAATATTTACCGCAAGTTTATTAAAGTTATTTGTAGCATCAGTTAACAGCCACAACATAGCGTCTATATCGTTTTTAGACGAATCGATTAGTTTTTCTGCTTTTTCAAGAGTTGTTGTAGCTTGTGCGGTTAACTCTTTAAAATTGGCAACCGAAGTAGTTAAATCAGAAATCATCTTTTCATTTAATAATTCGTTTACCACACGGTTCGTTTCCGTTAAAGATTCAGCCGCTTTATACTGCAAATCCATAAAATCTGCTATCCTCATCGGTTCAACAACCGTATATGGTGAGGTTTGGTGCGGATACGGAAGCGGAGTATTATCAAGCGGAGATATTCTTAATTTTTTAACTCCGTTCACTGTTACAATCTGACCTTTCATAAAATTAGGCACAATTAACCCCGGAAGATTTATATAATAATCAATTTTATACGCATAATTCGTCTTGACGTATTCTCTGACTTCTTCCGGAACCATTTGCGAAGTTAAAATCTGAGATTTTTTGACTTTACCCACATCGTAATACTTTTCATCCAACATAATTTCAACGTCGGAATCAGATATCAAAAGCTGCTGGTTTACAACAGGAATGTATACCGAGCGGAGTTTAGGCGGAGTAATTTCCAAAAACTGTTCTCCGATTAAACCTGACTGCTGTATTGTAAGCATTGATGCCTTAGGAATTTGTATCCCCGACTCGGTTATAACAAATTTTAGTTTTACAAAGCTGTTTTCACCTTCAATTACAGGTGTAATTTC
Organism: Candidatus Gastranaerophilales bacterium; assembly: GCA_905236055.1. Classification (GTDB taxonomy): domain Bacteria; phylum Cyanobacteriota; class Vampirovibrionia; order Gastranaerophilales; family Gastranaerophilaceae; genus CAG-196. The sequence goes on from CAJOOA010000096.1 coordinate 17,258, forward strand.
TTCCACCTGACCGACCCTGAGCCCCATCATCTGAACTCCGGACCCGGGACGCATTCCGTTTACATCTTTGAAGTGAACTTCTATTCTGTCAGCAGAAGAAAAAGAACGTCCTTTTACCCATAAAACAGTAAAAAGAAATATAGACAGAGCTACTACCGTTAATATTCCAACTTTAAATGATGATGAAATCTTCATTTATAAACCTCTTTTTTATTTAAACATTTATTTTCATAGGACCATCTATGGTCGCATTGACGAATTGTCTTGTATATTCGGTTCGTTCGGCACACAAGTCATCAGGCGTACCTTCAAAAACCACTTTTCCATTATACAACATTAATACCGAATCTGAGGTCCTCCGAATTGTCGACATTTGATGCGTAACGACAATGGACGCCGCATTGGTTTCATTTTTCAACCTGACTATATAATCTTCTATAAGTGTTGACGATATTGGGTCTAGCCCGGCAGTCGGTTCATCATAGAGAATAATCTTTGGCTCAGTAACAATAGCTCTCGCAAAACTTACACGTTTCTGCATACCGCCTGAAAGTTCAGCCGGAAATTTCTTTTCGATGCCTGACAGACCAACCATTTCAAGCTTTTCCGCCACAACTTTTTCCAATTCTTTTTGCGTGTATTTGCCTCTTAAATCCCTTCTTTCTTGCAAGGCAAAAGATATATTGTCAAACACATTGAGCGAATCAAAAAGTGCAGAATACTGGAAAACCATAGCAATATCACCGCCCGAAGTTATAATTTCACCGGAATCTTTTTCAAGCAAACCGCTTATAAGTTTTAACACCGTACTTTTACCGGAACCGCTAAAGCCGACAATGGAAAGAATTTTTCCATCATCAACCTGAAACGAGATATTATCAATAACCGTTTTGTCTTCAAAAGATTTTACTAAATTTTTAACTTGTATTCCCATTAATGCTTTACCTCTAATAAAAGAATGCTGCCGCATATATTAAATCTATTATAACTATTGAAACAAAAGACCATACAACCGCCTTTGTTGTAGCAATACCGACTCCTTTTGCTCCATCCTTTGCACCCATACCACAAGCACAGCTTATCAAAGAAATAGCAAATCCGAAGCTTATGGCTTTTAAGATACAAACATTCAAATCGTGCATACTTAACCCAAACCATACCGAATCAAAATACGCTTTGTAGGATAATCCGGAGGTTATATTTGCCGCAACCGCACCGCCTGCAATACCAAACAATGATGCAACAATTACGACAAGCGGCATCATAAGTACACCTGCAATAATCCTCGGTGTAAAAAGATAATGAACGGGATTAACCTTCAAAACGCGTATTGCGTCCAACTGTTCCGTAACTTTCATCGTAGCGATTTCGGACGCAAGAGAAGAGCCAATCATGGAAATTATTGCAAAGCCAGCCATTATGACACCCTCTTCACGTACAATGAGCATTGCCATGAGCATTCCGACAAAATTGCCTCCACCTTGCTTTACCATCTCTCCCGCAACTTGCATCGCTACAATTATGGAGGTCATTCCCACGATTGAAAGTGTTATAGGCAAGGAAGATATTCCAAACCTTGCACATTGTTCAATTATTTCTTTATAACTTGTATTAAAAACCTTGAATCCCTTAAAAAACTCAATGCAATAAGACATTATTTCCCCTAATGTAGAAACAAAATCCTCGTATTGCTCATAAAACAATTTATAAATTTTGTATGTATAAGTGCCCTTATAAAGAATCTTCATCAAGATAATTATATCAAAATTCCGATATAAGTAAAAGTCCTTTATCTAGATGGCATTTTCAACATCTATATCTACTCGTTTCGTGGTTGCTTCAGTCGGAATTACATTATCCTCTGCCGGAGAAATATTGTCTTCAACCGGTACAACATCGACTTCAATTTGTATAACTTCATCAATTGGGGTTACGTTATCAGTATTTTTGTTTTTTCTTGCTTTCTTATTTTCAAGTTTTTGTTGCTTTAATTGTTTTTTTAATTCTTTACGTTCGATCCGTTTCTGTCTTTTTTCCGCCCTTCTTGCAAATAGTGCCTGTTGGCATGCAATTTCACGAGCTTCCCTTTCTTCACGAACCTCTTTTTTGTGTTGAATCTTCTGCATCTTCTTTTCAAACTTTTCGGGGTTCTTTTCTTTCTGCTTTGCGTATTTGGCTTGAAGTTTTTCTTCTTTTAATTCTAATTTCGCCTGTTTTTTTGCTTCCTTGCGTGCTAATTTTTCATTTCTCTTTGCGATTTGAGAATTCAACTTGTATGCCTTTTTCTCACTTAAGCTCTGAATTTTTACGGCTTGCGAGTTTTCAAGTTCTATCGGTTTTCCTTTTAACCAGAACCAGAAAATCGAGTTGTCATAAGCGTCATGCACGCCCGCTTTAAACCAGTTGTGGTGTTTTTCTCTTAAGATTGCCCCTTTTGTAAAGAAATAAGCTATATCGACCGGTGCGAAAAATATAAAACAAGAGCCCACAATACCTGCAGCTTGAGTAATGATAATTTCTGTAGTCAAAATAGCTGCTTCTTTGCTGTCTATTGGCTCATGCTTCCTCACCGCCAAATAAATATTCTTATCTGATAAATCTACCGGCTCTTCTTCGTCTTCAACCGTATATGATTTGAGTTTACATAAAATGTAGCCGGATTTATGCCATCTGCGTTCTCGTTGCACCTGCATTATTTCACAGGTAACCTTTGAATCTTTTGGAATTACTGAACCATCGGGCAGCGTATTGTCTTCCGCAACACCTATAACAACCTCTTGAGGTATATTTTGGGTTGAAAATTCTTGGTTAATGTTACCGTACATTTTGAGGGTTTCTTTAGCAAACGCAGGGGAAAAAACCAAACAGAATATGAAAAATAATACTAATGTCTTTTTTAAGAAAATCCTCATTTAAACGACCTTAAATTGTTAAAATATACCCACAGCTCATGATAACACATAAAATTTGAAATATACTAAAAATTTTTAGCTTAGGATAACTTGCGACTTTTCCGATTAAAAACGGAGAAATTGCAAACACAAGCATTATTAATTTTGAATGTAAACTCGGCAAAAATATAGCAAGTCCGATTGCTGTAACAACGTATATAAACAGTGCCATTGCAACAGCTGAAACATAAGCCGATGCCTTCATTGGCTCCATCTTTTTTGTAATTCCGAAGAATAAAGTTATTAATTGCGTAGTTAGTACGACCGCAGACAATACAAATAATATTTCCAAAATCTTTAGACACATAATAACTCGCTCTCTTCCACCGAAGTTTTGTAATGGGAATCCAAAAATTTCAGCGCTTTATCGAACACAAACTCTTTTTCGTTATCATACAGAACCATGTGATAACTGTCATAAAGGATAATATATTCTTTATCTTTAGAAGAGATTTTCCGATTTACAATCTCTGCGGATCGCAAACTCGTCAAATCATCTTCTTTTGAGTGGATTAACAAAATAGGCGCTACCACATTTTTTAACCTTTTCCGCACGGATGCAGAAAGTTCTAAAAGCTCTCTAAATCCGGTCATAGGGAAGTCATTCATTCCAACATCACCTTTTGCAAGCAGCTTTTTAACAGCATTTCTGGTTTTAATATTTTTAACTCCATGCGGTTCGCATTCCGGATAATTGTAATAAAATCTTAAAATTGTACAGAAGGCCAATGGCATAAAACATTTATACCAAGGTAATCTCCAACCGTCCAAATAAAGTGTTGTAGAAAGTGCAATAATTCCGCTGACTTTGTTTCTATACTTAATTCCGACAGCCAAAGCAAGCACCGCTCCCAAACAAAGCCCCGATACAAAAACATTTTCGTATTCGGATTTTAATTTTTCAAATCTCGAATATGCGAAATTAAGCCAATCTTCGTATTTTACGGTATAAATTTCATCAAACTTTTCTCCATGCCCCGGCAAACATTCCGCAAAAACATCATAACCGCTATTGTACAAAAACTGCCCGTATTTTTTCAATTCAAAAGGGCTGCCCGTAAGCCCATGGAACAAGAGGACAGCTCCTTTTGATTTTTCATTATGTTTTAAAATAAAGTCTAATGTCATTTCGGGGAATACCTTTTGCCCCCTCACCCTAACCCTCTCCCGTTGGGCGAGGGAATTTAATTACTTAGTTAACCTGCTCAGCAATTGATCCATCAAGTCAATTGACATTTCAATCTCTTCATCAGTAATGTAAAGCTGAGGGACAAGAGTAATAATATTTTTGAAGAAACCGCCGTTATTAAGAACAAGACCGCATTTCTTTCCGTGGTAACTCAAATCACCCTTCAACCCTTCTTCTTGCATCGCGTCGCAGAGTTCTCTGTTCGGAGTAATTCCGTCTTTTTGAGTTAATTCCATACGAAGTGCAAAACCGATACCGCCAACATCACCAACTTCAGGATATTTGTCTTTAAGGTAATTTAAGCCGCGCATAAACAATGCCGATTTTCTTTGAATTTCTTTCTCGAGCATTTTTTCTTGTTCTTCGACAATTGACATAACTTCGTAAGCTGCTCTGACACCAACCGGGTTAGAACAATATGTTGAGTGAGCCGAACCCGGAGTAAATACATCCGGCGCAATATATTTTTCCTTAGCCCAGAAACCGGCAAGCGGATTCATACCGTTTGTAATAGATTTAGCAAATGTCATGACATCAGGAACGATTCCGTAATTTTCAATCGCCCAGAGTTTACCTGTTCTGAACATACCCATCTGAACTTCGTCTATTACAAGCATAATTCCGTGGTCATCAAGGACTTGTTTCATTTCCTTCCAATACCATTCCGGAGGATTGATATAACCGCCTGTACCGAGAATTGGTTCGCCGATAAATGCTTTATATTCGCATTCTTTAGTTTTTGGATCATAAATTGCTTTATATTCTGATTCAAAATTTCTTGCAAATTGTTTTACACAGAAATGGTTACAAGACTCGCACTTCATACCGTAAGGGCATCTGAAGCAGTACGGGAACGGAACAAAGTTTGCTCTGTCGCCGAAGTGTCCGTATTTTTCTCTGTAACGGAAACTTGAAGTTATACAAGTTGCAGCAATTGTTCTTCCGTGATAGCCGCCCTGGAATGCGAACATACCGTTTCTTTTTGTATAATTTCTGACAACTTTTATAGCATCTTCGTTAGCTTGTGCACCGCCTACATTAAAATGCATTCTTCCCTTTTCGTGAAATCTTGCTTCAATCATTTTTTCCATTTTTTCGGAAAGCAATGATTTGTAAGGTTGTAAAAACTTTGGTGTTAATTGAGGCATTGTATTCATCTGATCAATTACCGCATCAGTAATTCTTTGGTTTCTGTAACCGAAATTAGCGGCTGAATACATCATCTGTAAATCAAGATAAGGAATGTCCTTATCGTCATACATATAAGAACCTTCACAGCCCCTGAAAACCTTCGGGTCTTTAGAATAATGAACTGTATCGCCCCAAGAACTGTATAAAGCATCAAGCTTTTTTACTTCTTCATCAGAAATTGAAATCTGTGATGATGAACTTGATAAGCTTGAAGTTGTTTCTTTTGAATTGGGCATAGTAACATTTTTGCCTGATGGTGTCTTACTGTCAGAAGTCTTTTCTTTTAAACCAAACATTTAATATCTCCTAAAAAAGTCTTACGTATTTTCGTAAGTTTAAAACTAGCACACATTTTTTTTAAATGCAATAGTCTTTAATCGGACCATTAATTTTTGTAACAATTTATTCAATTGCATTTAACATAAGTGCAAATTTTAAAAAGCTCATGATAGTATGAGAAAAAAGGAACGTAAATCATGTCTCTTGAAATCAGTGATAAAGTTCAACAACTAAACGGCATGCTGTGCGAAATGGACAGCATTTATCAGACATTGCTCTCGGCAAAAAATATTTCTGACGGAGAGTTTGTTGTCATGAATGCCATTCTTTCTCTCGGAGAGGGTTGTTTGCAGAAAGATATCGCTGAAAACAGTTACATGAGCAAGAAAACCATTAATTCAACAATTAAAAAACTTGAAAAAGAGGGTTTTATAAAACTTAAAGCGGGAAAATATCCCAATATGCATATTTACCTTACAAAAAAAGGGCTTGATCATATTAAAAATAACGTTCTTCCTATAGTAGATGTAGAAAATGACGTTTTAAACAGCATGCCTGAGGCGGATTTTTGCAGACTTGTCAGCGGTTATTCAAAGTATATAACCAGTTTCAAAGAACACGTTACCGATTTCATTATAAAAGAAAGCGGCGTAAATGAAACAAATAAGGATGCCTTCAAAAACGGATTAAGTAAATTACAGGCAATGTTATCCCTGAAAAAATAGTCTATAATATAACTTCAATGTCCTTGAACGAATTATATGGAACGCATTCTATCCCTTTATCCTTGCAATAGTTCAGCAGCTTTGATTTTGCATATAAAACATCCGCTTTATCTGCGACGCAGAAGTCGGAAGTCCCATCGCCTATATAAATAACCTTTTTATAATCTTTTTTCAAATCTGAAATAATCTTACATTTGCATGTTCCGGCATTATTTCTGCATCCCGAATAATCATTCGGAAAAGTTATTTCAAAAAATTCACCCCTAAATACACCGTGGTTGGAAATAATTTTGGCGTCATTAATCCCATGTTGCTTAAGGATTTTGTTAATAAAATAATCAATGCCGTCGCTTACAATACAAAAATCTATATTATTTTCGGACAAGTGGTTGTAAAAATTTTTAAAGGATTCATCAATTCCTATTGTTCTAATAAATGACGCAATCAGTTCTTCGGATAAATCAGGAACCAGCTTGAATTCTTCAATTAAACACTTTTTTGAGCTAATCTTACCATCGACCCAATCTTGTTCAATTTTTTCCCAGCCGGCTTTTGCATATGCTTCTATAAAGCTGTAAAGCCCGTCCTTATTGGTAATTGTTCCGTCAAAATCACTTACTACAATAATCTCTTTCATAAAACGTATACTACTACAGAAAAATTAATCTGCAAATAAAAACGGTTACAATTTTCAATGTCAGAAAATTTATGTTATATTTATTAAGGATTCTATAAGATTGGGATATGAGAAACAATGTTTGAATTTTATAAAGAAGATGGGAGAATTAAGATTAAGCTTTGGGGAATGAAGATTATCTTTAAAAACCCGTTTATAAATCGGCTCGAAGACTGCTGCGCTATTGAAAATCTCAAATATTTAAAAAAACAGGGGACAAATTTTCCACATCCTGTTGGAATAGTAGTAGGGAAAGGTGTTGAAATAGGAAAGAATTGTACTATTTTTCAAAATGTCACAATAGGAAAATGGAATGGAGCATTACCTAAAATTGGTGATAATGTGAAAATTTATGCAAATTCCGTTATTTATGGTGATACTACAATAGGTAATAATGCGGTTATAGGTGCAGGTAGCGTAGTCACAAAATCCGTTCCGGATAATGCGGTGGTTGTGGGGAATCCGGCAAAGATAGTTAAATACAATACAGATGGTAAATAGCGAGGAGACCAATTATGAAAAAGATATTATATTCGGCAGGACATTCAAGAATGGCTCGTAAATGGGGTATGGTAGGTGAAGTCGCAAAAAGGTTAATGGAAGATCCTGAAAATGAAGTGTTTTATCTTGACTGCAACGGAAATGTAAAAGGCCCTTGCGGGTTAAATCATAAAAAACATTGGGGATATTGCAGAAATTGTCAAATACCTTGTTTAAAAGTATTGAAACATGCAGGACTCCCTGATGACCATATTTTGAAAATGCAAAAATATAAATCCCCTAAATTTCCTGAATTTAAATCTGTCAGAGAGGCCATCGATTATGATTACGATGGATATGATCTTGGATTAGGGCCTGTAAGTTGTATTATGACAATTACAAGAGATTATGATTTTGATATAAAAAAATGGAATAAACATATTCACAGATTCTTTGAAACGGAATACACAATATTAAAGAATATTGAATATTTTGATAATATTTATCATTTTGACGAAATCCATACGTTCAACGGCAGAATGGCATCGATGTATCCATACGTTTCATATGCCAGAAAACACAATAAAGAATTTTGTGTATATGAAGGCGGTGCAAAATTAGAAAGAATTTTAATTCTAAAGAATTCCGTACCACATGATTACAAAACACGAATAAACTATATTCCGGAATTATGGAATAATGGTTCGGATGATAAAGAAGAACTAGCTGTAAAATGGTTCAGTGAAAGGCGTGCAGGAAAACAACAACTGACGTCCTTCACAAAAGAGCAGATTAGAGGATCTCTTCCAAAAGGGTTTGACTGTTCTAAAGAAAACTATGTTTATTTTAATTCTTCTTCGGATGAATTTGCAGCTTTCCCCGGATGGGAATTGCCTTTTGGCGAAACGGAAAACAATATAATAAAAAATCTTCTTGAACATTATAAAGACGATACAAATAAACACTTTTATCTGAGGATACATCCGAATTTAAAAAGAGCAAAAAAGAAAAAAACAACTCAAATGAGAGAAATAGAAGAGTTGAAAAAAAATTATAAGAATCTCACTGTTATTGAACCTGAAGAAAAAATTGATTCTTATGCATTAATGGAAGCAGCAAACAAAATCATATCAACACTTTCAACTATTGGCTGCGAATCAACATTTTGGGGGAAAATATCAATTTCCGTTGGTAAGTCCGAGTATGATAATCTAAATTGCGTACACAAAGCCAGATCGATGGAAGAGTTATATAAGTTAATAGACGATAAAGAGTTAGAGCCAAAACCTAAGGAATCAACATACCCATATGGCTACTTTGCTGAAACCTTCGGGGAGTTATTCAAATACACAAAAGTTAATTCTTACACCGATTGTGAATTCTTAGGAATGAAGCTGGTTAGTAAAAAAAGCATATACAAATAATAAAGGGACTAACTGAAGAATGTATTTACAAAATAAGAGCCATTCTCTTTATTTTTGTAATAGTTTTCCATGTTTCTTTGTTTGAAAACTTTTGCGGGATTTCCGCCCAAAATTGAGCCCGGTTCAAATTTCCCATGAACAACAGAACCTGCTTGAACAATGCATCCCTCACCGAGCTCTGTCCCCGGGAGTAAAGTTACGCGTGAACCTATCCAGCAACAATCACCTATGACAACGTTGCGCGAAACTTCATTGTTGCCATACGGAATTTTATTACTCTCGTATTCATGCGAACTTGTAAGCGCCAAAAGCTCAATCCCAATTCTGCAATAACTCCCGATATGTAGCTCCCCGCACCCCTGAACCATTATACCGTTGATAGAAACATTATCACCTATTGTAGTTCTTTTATTTATTAGAATATCTTTCCCGCACCTGAAATTCTTACCCGTTGACCTCGCGGTTTTTCTGACATAAATTGCGTTGTGTAAATATCTTAACCTATGTCTTAATTCAGCGCGGACTTTTTTGGGAAAAAACGCCACTATTATTTCAATTATAATTCTTTTAAACATTATTTTTCCTCAATAATACACTCAAAGCTCTAATAACCAACACATGCAGTCTAGCATGAATTTTGCTTATTTTCAATTATTACGAAGGATAACTGTACGTTTTTATATGGTATAATCAAAATGTAGGAATTTGTTAGATCATTTTTTGGTATATCAGTTTATATAAATTAAAACGACAAATTTTCAAAGGTAGCACTAAAAAGTAAAGGAATTTAAAATTGTCTTTAAAATTATTTTTCGATTTAATGCTGGATAAACTTAAATTAACACCTTATCACAGGAGAAGAAAAAAATATGATATAGGTGACTACAGTTATATATGCCATACGACAAAAATGGGTTCCGTAAAAATCGGGAAATTCTGCTCCATAGGGAATGAAGTTGTTTTAGGAATTAGTAACCATCCCTATGATACAATTACGACTTCGCCTTTCATATATTCAAGGAATAAGGTTTGTATGCTTGGCGACATTCTTGTTGATGAGGAAAATCTAACTAAGATTCCCCAAAAATCTCCGGAAAAACGAATGACAGTTATAGAAAATGATGTCTGGATAGGCGCAAGAGCCATTGTAAAATGCGGAGTAAAATTATCAAACGGTTCAATAGTCGGAGCAGGAGCAGTCGTAACCCATGATGTTCCGCCTTATGCAATTGTTGCGGGGGTTCCGGCTAAAGTTATTAAATATCGTTTTTCTGAAGATATAATTGAAAAATTATTGGAACTCAAATGGTGGGATTATCCAAAAGATTTTATAGTCAAGCTTCCGTTTAACGATATAGAAAAATGTATAAAACTTCTGGAAGAAAATAAACATTTAAGAAAATAAAAATATCTTTATGATATGATTATCACAAGTGAATTAGAGGGAATTATATGTTAAACGGAAAAACAATATTGATTACGGGCGGAACAGGAAGTTTCGGGAAAAAGTTTACGCAAACAGTTCTTGCAAAATATCCGAATGTAAAGAAAATAATTATCTATTCAAGAGATGAGTTTAAACAATTCATGATGCAAAACATGCCTGAATTTAAACCTTATCTTGAACAACTAAGATTTTTTATCGGTGATGTCAGAGATAAAGAGCGTATGATGAGGGCTTTTGAAGGTGTTGACATTGTTGTACATGCTGCTGCACTCAAACAAGTTCCGGCATGTGAATACAATCCGTTCGAAGCAATCAAAACCAATATTCATGGGGCACAAAATGTTATAGATTGCGCTATCGATTCCGGCGTCAAAAGAGTCGTTGCCTTGTCAACCGATAAAGCTTGCGCACCAATTAACCTCTATGGGGCGACAAAACTTTGTTCTGATAAATTGTTTATTGCAGGTAATGCTTATTGCGGAGATAAAGATACCCGTTTTGCTGTTGTAAGATACGGTAATGTAGCAGGTTCAAGAGGGTCTGTTATTCCGTTCTTCCAAAAGCTTGTAGAAGAAGGCGCAAAAGAACTTCCGATTACCGATATGAGAATGACAAGATTCTGGTTAAAATTGGAACAAGCCGTAGAGATGGTATTAGAAGCAATCGAACATATGCAAGGCGGAGAGCTTTACGTTAAGAAAATACCTTCAATGAGAATGCCGGATTTGGCAAAAGCAATTGCTCCGAATTTGAAGGTTACAGAAGTCGGTATCCGTCCGGGTGAGAAAATTCACGAACAAATGATTACCAAAGAAGATGCGCCAAATACTATCGAATTTAAGGATTTCTATATTATTCTTCCGCAGATTGATTTGGAAAATATTGAGTACAAATATCCAAATGCGAAACGTGTAGCTCCGGACTTTGAGTACCATTCCGGTAACAATGACAGGTGGCTTACTGTCGAAGATATGAAAAAATTAATCAGTGAAATATAAAGGTACCCCGGAATAAATTTAAAATTGTTGCCTATTTAGTCGATAGAAGATTAGGGTGAGGGTTTAGGAATGCAGACTACTGAAATAAAAAAATACGGTTACGGAAAGCAAAATATTACGGAAGACGATATAAATGCTGTCGTTGAGGTGTTAAAATCACCTTATTTGACTTGCGGTCCCAATGTGAAAGCTTTTGAACAGGCAATATGTGACTATACTGGCGCAAAATATGCCGTTGCTGTAAACTCTGCGACATCGGGGCTTCATATAGCAATGATGGCAGCCGGAGTCGGAGCTGGAGACGAAGTTATTACATCTCCTATGACATTCCTCGCAAGTGCAAATTGCGCAAGATTTTGCAGTGCAGATGTAAAATTTGCAGATATTGAACCCGATACAGCAAACATTAATCCGGAAGAGATAAAAAAACACATTACGCCGAAAACCAATGCTGTCGTTCCGGTTCATTTTGCGGGACAATCCTGCGATATGCAAAGAATTTATAAAATTGCAAAAGAACACAATATGTATGTAATAGAAGATGCGGCACACGCAATAGGTTCCGATTATAAGGATACAAAAGTCGGATGCTGTAAATATTCGGACATGACCGTATTTTCATTCCATCCTGTTAAAACAATAACAACCGCAGAAGGCGGTGCAGTTACTACAAATGATGAAGAATTGTACAAAAAGCTTTGTGCATTCAGAGCACACGGCATGCACAAAGACAGCGAAATGGTTAATGATTGGCGTTATGAAATGAGAGAGCTCGGATATAACTATAGAATGACAGACGTGCAAGCAGCACTTGGCATTTCGCAGTTAAAAAGATTAGATGCCTTTAAACAACGCCGGAGAGAAATTGTTGATTTTTATAATAAAAATTTAGGGCTTCCGCATTTAATTGAAAAAGACTTTTCTAATGCGTGCTTCCACCTTTATCCGATTTTGATTGATGACAGGAAGAAATTCTATTTTGACTCAAGAGAAGTTGGATTGAATCTTCAAGTCCACTATATTCCGGTTCATACTCAGCCATATTATCAGGAACGGGGCTACAAATGGGGTGATTATCCCGTTGCGGAAAATTATTATAACCATACAATTTCACTTCCTTTATATCCTGATTTGACCGATGACGATTTAGAGGAAATTGTCAAACGCATTAAAAGTATAATTTAGATACAAATTTTTCGCACAGCACTTTTGTGTTATAATACACCCGAAATAATATTTGGAGCTTTATTTTATGAAATTAGGGTTGGGGACTGTTCAGTTCGGTTGTAATTACGGTATTTCAAATAAAAAAGGACAAGTTACGGAAGATGAAATTGCCAAGATTCTTGATTATGCCCTAAGCGTCGGAATTGATACTCTTGATACCGCAAGCTTGTACGGAAATTCCGAAGAAGTTCTCGGACGATTTAATCTTGACAATTTTAAAGTAGTAACAAAAACCGTTAAAGTCGACAAAACTCTGAGTAGAGATGAAAATTTAACCCGCTTTAGAGATGCGTTTTATCAATCACAAAAAAAGCTCGGCTATATCAAACTTCACGGACTTATGTTTCATGAATCAACCGATTTATTGGGACAAATTGGTTCGGAACTCTGGGATTTGGTATGTGATTTCAAAGAAAAAGAATACGTTGATAAAATCGGAGTAAGTGTTTATACTCCTGAAACTCTTATTGAAATTATTGATAAGTTTGACATTGATATAGTTCAACTTCCGTTGAATATTCTTGATCAGAGATTTGTTTATCTTATGAAAGAATTAAAACAAAAAGGCATTGAAATAAACACCCGTTCGACATTCTTGCAAGGACTTCTTTTAATGAAAGCCGATGAAATAAATCCGTATTTTGATGAAATAAAATCTGTTTTGAACAGTATTCCGGAACCTAAGCTTGCCCATGCTTTACAATTTATAAATAATATTGAAGAAGTTGATAAAATAATTGTCGGAACAACTTGTGTTAATGATTTGAAAGAAATTGTATTAAATATTTGTAAAGAAATCACAAAGTTGGATTATGGTAGATATATAATAAATGATGAAAAATTTATATTACCGCAAAATTGGAAATTAAAATGAAATTTTGAGAAAGAAGGGTAAATTATGAAATATTGTACAAGATGCATACTTCCACAGACACATGAAACAGTTCAATTTGACGAACAAGGAGTTTGTAATGTTTGTCGTCAGGCAGAACAAAAACATAAAAAAGTAGATTGGAAAGCAAGAGGGGAAATGCTTGAAAAGATTCTGGATAAATATAGGAACAAAGGCGAATATGACTGTATTATACCATTTTCAGGCGGAAAAGACAGCGCATTTCAGTTGTGGTATGCCGTAAAAAAATTAAATTTGAAACCCCTTGTCATTAGGTATAATCACTGGGGATTACGTCCGATTGTGTACAAGAACTGCGATAAAGTATTCAAAAAACTCGGCGTTGATGTTTTGGAATTCCAGTCTAATTGGAAGGTCGTAAAAGCCCTGATGCTCCAATCATTAATTGATACCGGTGATTTTTGCTGGCACTGTCATACCGGTGTATTCGCAAACACAATGAGAATGGCAGTAAGGTTTAATATCCCGCTTGTAATATGGGGCGAATCACCTGCAGAATACAGAGCTTATACTTCTTTTGAAGAAATTGAAGAACTTAATAACAAGAGTTTCTCTGAAATGATTAATCTCGGTATAAGCGCTGACGATATGTATAAAAAGTTCAAGGGTAAGATTCCTAAAAGAGATTTGCTTGCATTTGAATTTCCATCAGAAGAAGAACTCAAAAAATTGGATGCAAAATCTATTTGGTTGGGGAATTACATAAAATGGGATACAAAAGAAAATGTAAAAATAATAAAAGAAGAACTTGGCTGGGAAGGTGCTGAAGTCGAAGGAATTCCTCCCGAATACGATTACGAAAAAATAGAATGTAAATGGCAAGGAGTAAGAGATTGGTGTAAATACATAAAAAGAGGACACGGAAGAACAAATCACTTATGTTGCATAGATATTCGTGCCGGAAGAATGGACAGAGACTACGCACTTAAACTTGCTGAAAAATATGACGGGAAACGCCCTGCATCATTAGATTTATTCTTGGAAATGCTTAATTTGACCGAGGACGAATTTATTGATATTCTTCAAAAAAATCAGGTCGAAGATTGGGGCTTTGACAGAGATCACATAGTAAAAGGTAAAGAACTTCCGGATATGAAAGAATGGAGCAGAGTTTTTTAAATGATTTATGACGAGGTTCTAAAAGGCAAAAATATTACGTTGAGAATGGTTGAATTGTCGGACTGTAATAAAAATTATTACGATTGGTTGAATGATAAAGAGACCAATCAATATATGGAAACTCGTTGGAGTGAACAAAGTATAGAAAGCATTAAAGATTTTGTTACTTCTATAAGGAATTCGAATCACAGTTATTTATTTGCAATTATTTATGACGGCCAACATGTCGGAAACATAAAGATTGGACCGATTCATCCGATATACAAACATGCTGATGTGAGCTATTTTATCGGTAATAAAAATGTTTGGGGCAGGGGAATCGCAACCGAAGCTATTATATTGGCTACAAAGTTTGCATTTGAAGTGCTTAAATTAAACAAGCTTCAGGCCGGTGCTTTTGAACAAAATGTCGGAAGCCAAAAAGCACTATTAAAAGCCGGTTATAAACAGGAAGGGATTTTCAGAAAAAAAGTTTTTTTAACTTCGCCCGAAAATTATTGTGATATATATGAATATGGGATTTTATCATCAGAATACAAAAAGGAGTTGCCATGAACACAACAATACTAAATAATCAAAAATCAAAAGCATTACAAGACAAGGCCGTAAAATTAATACCGGGAATGACACAACTTTTATCAAAACGCCCTGACAGATATTGCAGAGGTGTTTGGCCGACTTATTTTAAGAAAGCTTCCGGAGTTGAAATTATTGACTTGGATGATAACAAGTATTTAGATTTTAGCATAGGAGGAGTGGGTGCTACAGTTTTGGGATATGCTGACCCGGATGTTAATGCGGCTGTAATCGACGTTATTAATAACGGCTCTGCATCGACTCTCAATCCGCCGGAAGAAGTTGCCCTGGCGGAAAAACTTATAGAACTTCACCCCTGGGCAGATATGGCAAGATTTTCAAGAGGCGGCGGAGAAGCAATGTCCATTGCTGTTCGTATTGCCAGAGTCGCAACGGGGAAAGATAAAGTTGTATTTTGCGGTTATCATGGTTGGTGCGATTGGTATTTGGCAGCCAACCTCGGCAAAAAAGGTGCACTTGATGACCAATGGATTGCAGGTCTTAACCCAAACGGAGTTCCGAAAGGATTAACAGGTACAGCGATTCCTTTTTATTATAATGACATTGAAAACTTTAAAAAAGCAATTGCAGAAGCCGGAGATGATTTAGCAGCAATAGTTATGGAACCTATTCGAAACTATGAGCCAACTCAGGAATTTATTGATGCAATTCATTCTGTAGCCCACGAAAAGAAAGTTCCGTTGATTATTGACGAGATAACTGCCGCATTTAGAATGTGTAACGGCGGCGCTCACTTGAAACTTGGGTTTAAACCTGATATGGCTGTATTTTCGAAAGCTCTCGGAAATGGTTTCCCATGTTCTGCAGTAATAGGCAAAAAATGGGTTATGGAATACGCCCAGGATGCTTTTATCACATCTACAAACTGGACAGAACGAGTCGGTTCAGCTGCCGCTTTCGCTATGATAGAAAAATTTATAAAAGTAGATGCTTCAAAACATATGCTTGCAATATCAGACAAAGTTTGGGAAGTATGGGAAACTCTTGCCCGAAAACATAATTTAAAAATCCATATAGGCGGGTTTAAACCGTTGATACATTTTAGTTTTGAGGAAAACCATGCCGTTAATATTTCTTATTTCTCACAAGAAATGTTAAAGAGAGGATTCCTTGCCGGAAGCGGATTCTATGCGATGTATGCACATACTTTTGAAGATGTTGATAAGTATTCAAAAGCTGTTGATGAAGTGTTTGCAAATATTGCAAAACTCGGAAACAAGGTTGAAGAACATCTTGAAGGTTTACCGGCTGCAAGCGGCTTTGGGAGGGTAAATTAATGTCAACGTTAGCTATTATCCCAGCAAGGGGCGGTTCAAAAAGAATCCCTAAAAAAAATATTAAAGATTTTTTAGGAAAACCCATGATATCTTATGCGATTGAAGCCGCAAAAAATTCAAAAATATTTGACGAAATAATGGTTTCAACAGATGATTATGAAATTGCGGAAATTGCCAAATTACATGGTGCAAGTGTTCCTTTTATGCGTTCCGAGAAAACAGCAAGCGATACAGCAACTACTTTTGATGTTTTAAATGAAGTGATTTGTGAATACAAAAAACAAGGAAAACAGTTTGATATAACTTGTTGTATTTATCCATGTGTTCCTTTTTTAAAATCTTCAACATTGAAAGATGCTTTATCGAAAATGGACGGTTTTGACGGTTTAATGCCGGTATGTAAATATCCGGTACCGATTGAATGGGCTATGAGAATAGAAAACGGGCTGCTTGTCCCAAATGACAGAGCTGCGCAAAATATACGTTCTCAAGATATCGAAACTAAGTATTTTGATGTCGGAATGTTTTATTTTTGCAAAACAGAAAAGCTTTATGAAAATAATTCCATGTGCCCGAACAGGACCGCCGCCTACATAATTGATGAGTCACAGTGTCAAGATATTGATACAATGGAAGATTGGAATGTCGCAGAACTAAAATATAAGGCACTATATGGAGTATAAAAGAGGGCTTAAACTTTGGTCAGTAAATACGGATTACTATTATAATGAAGCAATCCGACTTTTTGATGCCGGAGTTTACGATTATATAGAGCTTTACATTGTACCCGAAACTCTTGAAACACTGCCAAAATGGAAAAGGTTAAATGTAGGGAATGGAATTCCTTTCATTATTCACAATGCGCATTTTGCTCAATGCTTCAATCTGGCGAAACAGGGAAAAGCTGAACGAAACAGAGAAATATATGAGCAGACAAAACAATTTGCGGATGAATTGAATGCAAAATACATTATTTTCCATGGCGGAATCGATGGTGATATAAGAGAGACCGCAGTTCAATTATCACTGTTTAATGAACCGAGAGCCCTAATTGAAAATAAACCTTATGTAGCACTTCCGAACAAAATGGGAGGAGAATTCTGCAGAGGATATAATATTGATGAAATAAAATTAGTTATGGATACGGCAATTTGCGGATTTTGTCTTGATTTTGGGCATGCTATTTGTGCGGCAAACTCACTCGGGGTAAATGTCTATGATTATTGCAAAGACTTTTTGCAATTAAATCCAATCATGTTTCATCTGACAGATTTGAATGATATAACTTCGCCTTATGACTCACATTTACATTTGGGTTACGGGCAATTGGATTTTACTCAAATTTTACCCATGATTCCTGACGGAAGTTATGTAACATTTGAAACAAACAAAAACTCAAAAGAAAATCTAAACGATTTTGCAGATGATATGAACTTTTTATTAAATTATAAAATATCATAAAATGCATGATATTACCTTATTTTATGTCATTTAGCAAGTGCTGACTAATTTTTATAATGAACAAATGTTCAATATAAGATTGGCAAATGAGACAGACATAAAACAAGTTTTTGAGCTTTCGAATGATGAATTAGTGAGGGCAAATTCAATCAACAAGGATAAAATTGAATGGGAAGACCACGTAAATTGGTTTAATCAAAGAATAAAAAATATGGACGAACCTTTTTATATAGCGGAAACTCCTGATAGTGATTTTGTTGCTCAAATCAGGTTTAACAAAGAAGAGGATGGCTTTGTAATTTCAGTAAGTATTGATAAGAATTTTCGAGGAAAAGGATTCGGAGGACAAATTATCTCTGCAGCATCAGCAAAACTTGGTAAAAAACCTATAATAGCGTACGTAAATACAAACAATATTTCTTCTCAGAAATCATTTATAAAAGCGGAATTTGTCTTGGATGGGGATAAAATAATAAATGACGAAACATATTTAAGGTATGTTTTAAGCTAGCTGTTTAGCAACCGTATAAAGTATTTTTACTTTTTCATCTTGAGACTTTTGTATAATATCTTTAAGCTCATTTTCCAAAACATTTCTGTCCTGCAAATTATCAAATGTGAACAAATCCTGCAGTGAACAATTAAAAATTTCGGTAAATTTGATTAATGTTTTAAACGAAGGAAACGACTTGCCTGTTTCAATCAATGTAACCTGGCGTTGGTTAATATCAGCCAACTCTCCTAATGTAAATTGGGTGATATCTATGCTATTCCGAAGTTCTTTTATTCGTTTTCCGAATAATAATTTTGTTTCTTCTTCGTTCATTCTATACCCCTTATTTGATTTTATAAAATACCATATAAAATTAAATACTATTAAATATTGCTTTATAGAATAATTTATGATATTTTATGTTACAAATGTGTTATTAAAAATCATAAATATATTAATAATACAATGTATCTAAACATAAAATACATAAGGAGGGCTGATTTTTGGATAACTATAAAAATATTGAACTGAAAAAAATAGGAAGTACAGAAATAAAAAATACTTTTTCGTGGCTGCTTGATCCTGTATTCAGAAAGCTTTTTTTAATGCAAGATGAGCCGGTTTGGGAAAAACACATTGCTTACTTTGAAAAAGTTAAAAATGATCTGACACAAAGAGTTTATGCAATATACGCAGGCGAGAATCATATCGGGAATTGCGGTTTTAAATACATAAAAAATAAAACAGGTGAATTGTGGATATATATTGGTGACGGAAATTATAGAGGCAGGCATCTTGCAAAGCCCGCATGTAATGAATTGATAACAAAAGGAAAACAGGAACTTGGTATAAATAAAATTTTTCTTCATGTCGCAAAAACAAATTATGTTGCTATCGGACTTTATGAGTCATTAGGATTTCGGTTATCTGAAATGAATAATGAAGATGTCGAAATTTGGGGCGATATAATTGATACAATTTTTAAATATGAATTAAGTTTAGAAGAAACAACAAAAGTAGCAATAATGCAGCCGACATTCCTTCCTTGGCAGGGATTTTTTGAACTTATTATAAATAGTGATAAATTTATTTTCCTTGATGATTTTCAATTTTGTCCGAGGTCGCATCATACCAGAAATAAGTTATTTGTGGCAAAAAATAATGTTGATTTTTACAGCGTAAATATAAAGAAGCATAAAAATCAGGATATAAAATTAAATGAAGTTGAGCTGAGTGAGGATAATAAGTGGAAAAAAGACATATTAAAAAGAATAAGTTTTGTTTATTCAAAGGCAGAATTTTATCAACATTATTATCCCGTAGTTGAAAAATGGTTGTTGGCGGATTATAAATATCTGGCAGATATCAATATTGCGGGAATTAAGATGTTTTGTGATATTCTCAGTATAAAAAAAGATTTTATGTACAGTTCTGATTATACAAAAGAAACCGGTTCAACTTCCGTAAGAACAAAAAGAATAATCGATTTAACAAAATGGGCAAATGCGGATGAATATCTGTGCGCATTTGGTTCATTTGATTACATGAAAGAGGATGGATATGACTACAAAAAATATCCTGTAGTTTTTCAAAACTATATTCCTAAACCATATAAACAAATTCATTCCCAAGAATTCGTCCCATATTTGTCTATTTTAGATGCACTATTTAATATTGGAGGAGAAGAAACATTAAAATTAATTCAAAACGGAACAAAAAATTGGCTAACTTGGAATGAAAGAGATAAATTTTCAATTTAATTTTATGTTAAAATGGTTAAAAAGGGTTTATAATGAGTACTTATATTATTGCGGAAATGTCTGCTAACCATTGCGGAGATAAAGAGCTAGCAAAAAAGATTATATTGAAAGCCAAAGAGATTGGGGCGGATGCCGTTAAAATACAAACATACACGGCTGATACAATAACAATTGACTGCAACAACGAAGAATTTCAAATAAAAGATAAAGACAGTCTTTGGAATGGTGAAAATTTGTACAAACTTTATCAAAAGGCATACACTCCTTGGGAATGGCAGGGAGAATTAAAACAATATGCTGACAGCATTGGAATAGATTTCTTTTCAACGCCGTTTGACATTACTGCAGTTGATTTTTTGGAAAGCATAAATGTTCCGATATATAAAATAGCAAGCTTTGAGGCAATAGATTATCCTTTGATAAAATACGCTGCAAAATTAGGCAAACCTATGATAATATCGACCGGAATTTCATCTTTTGAGGAGATTCAGGAAGCGGTTGATGCTTGCAAATCGGTCGGGAATAATGACATTACCCTTTTGAAATGTACATCTGCTTATCCGGCAAAAATTGAGGATATGAACCTTATCACAATAAAAGATATGTACGAAAAATTTGCACCTCAGGGAGTAAAAATAGGGTTAAGCGATCACTCTATGAGTATTGTCCCTCCAATAACCGCAGTGGCTCTAGGTGCAACCGTTATTGAAAAACATTTTACGCTTGACAGAGCATTAGGCGGAGCTGATGCAGAATTTTCTTTAAATCCGGAAGAATTCTCTCAAATGATTCAGGCAGTCAGAGAAACCGAAAAGGCCATGGGAAAAGTTGATTATTCAATCAATGAAAAAAACAGAAAATTTGCCCGCTCCTTGTACGTCGCTAAAGATATTAAGAAGGGTGAAAAGTATACTCCCGAAAATATCCGTTCAATTCGTCCGTCAAACGGCTTGCACCCTAAATATTATGAAGAAATATTGGGCAAAACCGCCAAATGTGATTTAAAATTCGGCACCCCGATGAAAAAAGATTATTATATTTAACAAT
Organism: Candidatus Gastranaerophilales bacterium; assembly: GCA_905236055.1. Classification (GTDB taxonomy): domain Bacteria; phylum Cyanobacteriota; class Vampirovibrionia; order Gastranaerophilales; family Gastranaerophilaceae; genus CAG-196. The sequence continues at coordinate 38,512 of CAJOOA010000096.1, forward strand.
TTGACCGAATTCAAAATATCACTACAATAGAAGTATGGAAGTTTGTTTCGACAAATACTCACTTATTATTAACGGAGAAAGAGTTTTTATTAAAAGCGGGGCGTTTCACTACTTTAGAACCCCCGGAGAAAATATGGCTCGCGACCGTTTCTTAAAAATGAA
>CAJOOA010000097.1 GCA_905236055.1 Candidatus Gastranaerophilales bacterium
TGATTTTTTCTTAATGCTTCCAAAGATGTTTTCAAAGTGACGTTAAAGAAATGCTGTACCTGATTATTTACGCTTGTTGAGGTGTATGAAAACAGTGGTGAAATACCTTTTAATAAATCTTTTATTTCAAATCCTACACCCACACTGACACTATTATCGGGATCTCCATAATCAACGTTTTCAGGGGTTGAAAAGAATTCTCTAAAAGCTGAAATCATTGCGGACACTGAAATTTTGTTTGTTGAAAACACTCCCAATAGAGACATATTAAGCCCGCTTGTATTGCTGCCATCATAAGAATCCAGCATGTATCTGTATGAAACTCGACCGTTTAAGCCGGTATTAATACCATCAGTTTTGAAATAAATACCGCCGTTAGCTCCAAAATCTAAGTTCGTAAACTGATTTTTATCAACCCCTAATTCGCTAAAATCTATTATATAAGAGCCCACTTCCGCTGAAAGTGAACCGGATAACTTCAGATTACTATTTTCAAAGTCTTTTATACCTGATAATTTCAGATTTGAGTAATAGTATTTGCTGTAGTCATCAAATTGGAGACCTGCTTTTAAATTTGCATTTTGTTTGTATTTTAAATACCCTTCAATCTCTGAATACTTATATTTATCTCCGCTTTCATCGACGTCGTTGTCGTGGTAATAATAAATCCCGGTTGAGAATTTATTTTTGCTATAATCCGCAGAAACACCTATACTTCCGTTTGTTGTATTACCAATCATTGTTTCTCGTCCGTTTAAAGACAATAACAAATTGCCGCCATCTTCTGTTTTTGTACGGTATGCTGCTGCGAGTTGTATATCTATGTTATCGGAACCGGCATTAATATTAGTTTCTACTTCTGCTTTGTCGGTTACTGCTTTCATACGATATGCAACATTTCCGATGAAATCTTTGTTATTATTTGCAACTGTATCATTTTGCGCAGTATTATTATCTGTTCCGTCATTTTGATTAACGCCCGAAATATTAAGAGTTTGAAACAAAGTTCCTGTCTTTGTGTTGTCTTTACCGTAGTGAAATTCGGTTATTGAACCGTTTTCTTTCATCATTTTTTTAATTTCATCTTGATGGTCTCTTGCATAAACTTTCATGCTTTCCACGATTTCATCAATTTGATTGTCAATATCCGCTGTCCCCAATCCGTTTGCTTCTGTCTTGGATTTTTGATCGCACAAAGCCAAATACATTGCACTGTATGGAGTGTCTCCGTAATTTGCGATGTTTGCAAGGATTTTTGTATATAATTCTTCTGCAGCAGATTCAGAAGTTTCCATGCTCAATGGATTATCATTTACAACCTGAACTCCTAATGAAGTATTATCATTTATTTTCTTATTTATATTTAAAAGCGTATCTGCAGCAACAGGAGCATTTTTTATTGTGTCGTTTACTACTGTAACTGTCGGTTCAAAAGTATCTTTTTCCAACATGTTAGTTTGGGCCTTTGCCACTAAACTTCCGCCAATAGCCATTGTAGCTGCCAGAATAGGAACTCTTAATTTCCGTAAAAGATTGGTTTTTATTGGTCTGACGACTCCTTGCGTCAAGGCCGGTGATATTTTTGCTAATTGCATTTGTTAATTTCCAAATTGTGATATGTTGACTATAAAACCCGTAAAAAATTTTTTTGCTATTAATTTTTAATATTTAATTTAACTCCTTGCACAAATTGTTTGAGCAACATATACACCTGATGCGGAGGCCTGAATCAGACCTCTTGTTACCCCTGCTCCATCACCGATTGTAAACAGATTTTTTACTCCTTCGGTTTCAAGTTCGTTGGTCAATTTTACTCTTGCAGAATAGAATTTTACTTCTATTCCATAAAGAAGTGTGTATCTTGAAGCCGTTCCGGGTGCAATTTTATCCAGTGCAAAAAGCATCTCTATAATACTTTTCATTTGTCTGTAGGGAATTACCAAGCTCAAATCGCCGGGAGTTGCACAAGTCAAAGTCGGTTCTATTATGCTTGACTTAATTCTGTCCGGAGTTGAACGCCTGCCTTCAAGTAAATCACCAAATCTTTGTACAAGAATCCCGCCTGCGAGCATGTTTGCTAAGCTTGCAATATGCTGACCATAGGCGATAGGTTCTTTAAATGGTTCTGTAAATTTCTTACTGACAAGAAGTGCAAAATTAGTATTTTTTGTTTTGATATTTGCATAGCTGTGCCCGTTAACTGTTGCTATACCGTTATAATTTTCTTGAACGACTTCGCCGTTCGGGTTCATACAGAAAGTACGAACTTCGTCTCCGAAAGTCGGAGAGTAATAAACAAGTTTTGATTCATATAATTTATCTGTTAAAGGTGCAAAAACAGGTGCCGGAAGTTCTACCCTCACACCAACATCGACTGCGTTATTAACCATGCCGATTTTATTTTTGGCAAATTCGTGCGTGAGCCAGTCTGCGCCCTCTCTACCGGGGGCAATAATTGTATATTCTGCCCTTATCATTTCACCATTATCAAGCACAATACCTTTAACTTGTTCGCATTCAACGATAAGACTTTGAGCGGAAACATTGTTAAGAATGGTTATTTTGTCGCTCAAATAGTCTTGCATGTGTTTTAAAACATCTAAACTTCTTTCTGTTCCCAGATGCCTTACTGGAGAATGTACAAGTTTTAATTCCGCAAGTGCTGCCTGTCTTTCGATTTCTTTAAAAATTTCCATATCTGTGCCGAAGACTTCGTCCGTAGCACCGTGTTCAAGATACATATTGTCGGCATATTTTATGTATTCTTCAACTTTTTCTCTTGGCATATAGTCAATAAGATGTCCGCCTACGTCAGGAGTAAGAGTTAATTTGCCATCGGAGAATGCACCTGCACCGCCCCATCCACAAAGAAGTCCGCAGCGCTTGCAATTTACACATTTGGAAGAACCCTCTCGCAGTGGGCATTTTCTTTTTTCAATCTTCTGCCCTTTTTCTATAAGAATAACTTTCCACTCCGGCTTAAGTTTTACTATCTCCAAAGCGGAAAAAATTCCGGCAGGTCCTGCTCCGATTATTGCGACGTTGTACATTCACTATTCTCCTAAAAACGCTCTTACAAATTTACGTTACCGCAAACAAAAGGGTAAATCAATAAAGCATTCTAAAGAGTTAGATGTTGCTAATACCACAGAGTAATTTTTGTCAAATTCTGCAATATTTCTTTACATATCAATTGCGGTAGTATTGTTTAGATGATATAATTTTTGTGTGGTAGTGTAGTTTTATGATGTGAAATCAGCCGTCAGGCGTTAATTATATAACAATTGTAGTACTTAATATTTATAGGAGGAAATCCGAATGAATGTCACATCAATAGAAACTAAGAAAAAGGTTAAATCCACATTTAATGATGAGTTCGAAAGCTACTTAAAAAAACAACAGGTTAAAACAACTTTTAATGGTAGCGATATAGAATCTTTCTCATGGTATAAAAAAGCATTGGGCTTAGCTTAGTTTTTTAGATTGTCATAAAAAAGATGTCCGTACAAAAAGTGCGGACATCTTTTTATTTGTTAAAATTAGCGGAAATTTGTATCTGTTTCTTCACAATAACATTCTTCTGTCCCTGTTGTAGCAAGCATTGCGACGCCTGCAATACCAACGAGAGAATATACGATTCTTGATAACAGAGTAGCATCACCGAACATTGCGGCAACTATGTTATAGTTGAAAAAACCGACCAAACCCCATACAATTGCACCTGTAATTACGAGTGCATAAGATATAATTCTTAATATATGCATAGCACACCTCCTTTCAATTTAATTATTGAATAATTAAATAAACTTACATTAGTCAAATGTAGGTTATATGACTAAGTAATTAGGGGGTTGTTTTTAACATATAAGAAAAGTTACAGAATCAGGTAATTATAAACCTGTCTTAAAACTTCATCAAAAGCGGATTCATTTCCAAAAAATACACAAAATTCCGCAATATTTCTTCCGAGCATTTGTAAGTCAGGTGTTTCAATTGGTGGGCCAGCAGGTGTTGTTCTTGCAGGATTTTGCGGGTTAGAAATCATTCCCGTTGCTCTTAAGATAGGTATATATAAGTTGTTTTTAAATACTTCATATTGAGTCAAACCTTTTGTAACAATACCGATGTTATTTTGACTTTCGTCAATTAATAATCCTCTTTGCATTGGTGCGGTATTTGTTTTGGCTTCTTTGCCTTGTTCTGTAGGAAGATTTTTTCTAATATCATAATTCGGGTCAAACTCACGTTTAATAAGAGAATCCATATCTTCAGAATATACGGTTTTTATAGGTGCCGGCAGTTCAAAACATGCTTCCAGCAAATGATTTTTTTGAGAATTGTTCCAATCAAACTCAAACTTCAAATATTCGGAATTATTATCCAAAGTTATGTTAAGTGAAATAATATCCCATTTTCCTTCAAAATCAACTCTTAAAACAGCCCTGTACTTGCCGTTGAATAATATTCTTGAACGCAAAATTTTAAATTCGGTTCCATAATCATCCGTTTTGGGGGCATTATTGTAGCTATCACCTAAATCCGCGAAATCAACAAGAGTAAACGGTATTGAGTTTATGAACATTTTCCTGTTTTCAATCTTAAGATAAATTTTCGAGTTGCCAATTGAGTTATTTGTAATTTGTAAGTCCTTTTCTGATAGCTCAGGCATAATAAAATCGGTTTCATCCGGCTCAATATTGTTAACTTCTGCGAGATAGGTATAAATTTTTGTATAATCTTCCGTTACTGGAATTTTTTGAGTATTTGTTAACAGTTGATACTCAAAACCCTCTCTGTATGCAAATTTTTCGTATCCCTCCTGTGTTTTTGCGGATTCAAATTCAACAACTCCCGAATAAAACCTGTCAGAAAGATTTATAATGGTTTGTTCTTCAAATTTAGTTTTGGCTTTGAGTTCATCTATCACGGTATTTGCGATTTGAAGAATTTTTTTGTAGCGAATTATATTTTCTCTGTGAACATCATCCGTAGAACAACCGCAAATGCTGTCGTGTGCTTGATTCCGAATCAAAAGTTTATAAGCATATTCAAGAACTGAATCGTATTGATTTTCGGATTTACAGAATCGTACATATCGTGAAGCCAAATCGAGCATATAAGAACACTCTGTGTTATAGCGTTTTAAATCTAATCTTGACGAATAACAGCCCTGTAAGGTAAAGGTTCTTGAATTATCTCTGAGTTCACCATTCAATTCAAAATTTTCGAAATTATTACCTACATTTTTGAAATAATCAAAAGGAGAACCAAGTTTAATATTGTAATCTTCTTTCAATATCTCGTTGATTGCTAAAATCTGCTCCTGAATATCTTCCGGAACACCCAAATGGTCTGCTCCTATAGGATATAGCACATATAAGCCCGATTTTTCAGAAATTAAATCAAGGTTTTTCTTTAAAATTTGGGCTTTTTCTTCAATCGGACAATTCAGAGAGAAGACATCTTGAAAATAACCTCTTACCAAATTGACCGTATCACATCCGCACCACTTGAATTCAGACGGAAAATCACCGCAACCGCGCCATACGATACATTTATCGATTCCAAAATCGCGCATTATATCGACAACATTTTGGCTGTGTCCAAAAGTATCGGGAAGATACCCTATAAAGTCGGTACAACCCAAATCTATGGCCTTTTTCATTCCGAGTTCAAGATTTTTTGCAAAACAGGTTTTGTCTGATAAAAATTCGTCAATCAAACAATAAAACGGTCCTATAAAAAGTTTTTTTGAATATATTAAACTTCTTATCAGCGGCTCTTTTTCCGGTCGAAGCTCTAAATAATCTTCCAGAGCGGAAACCTGCCCGTCAAAATAGAAACAGGGAATTCTGTTTGAATCCAACATATTCAGAATATTGTCAAACACACGTAACAAACGAAGTCTGAAAACTTCAAACTCCCGATACCACTCTCTGTCCCAGTGTGTATGCAAATATGCAATAACCTGCTTTCTCATAGTTACAATTCTACAATAAATTAACATAAAAAAAAAGAGAGTTGCTTGCTCTCTTAAATTGTTTGGTAGAAGTTTTATTATAAATAGGAGAAAATATTATTACATTAAATTATCCATTGCCAGATTAAATATCTCCGGCGCTAATTCTTTACCGAATTCTTGTTCGATTAGTGTCATATATGTATTGAATTTTTCCATAGAAGCAGCAACTCTGCTTACAACTTCCGGTGCCAATTCTTTGCCTACTTGCTTTTGCGGTACAACTTCCGCCTTAGCGCCAAGAAATCTCAAAACATCTTCTGGTGCAACATCAACAGTTTCACGTTGCAATGTAGGTTGAGCTTCTTGTGATACTTCTTCTTTTTCTTTTCTCTGCGGTACATATCCGCCTACACCGTAGCTGTTACCGCCAAATATTCTACCGATACCGTCTGTCATTTCAAATACTCCTTTTTCATTTTCCTTTTGTGACATGTATAACGGCACTTTTTATGAAAACTTTAGGGTTTTTAAACAAACATTTACAAAAGTTTACAATTGAGAATAAAACCCTTCTATAATACGCTTTTGCACTTCATAATTAACGAAAGAACATGATGTACTGAGTCATAAGGTATAAGGGTTCTTGAAATTTAATATTTACAATATAGAATAGTATTGGTCGAAGTATAATATTCAAGTTTGGAATCTTGAAAGAAAGAAGGTTAAAATGAAAAACGAAATACATCCGGAATATAAGAAAACCGTTATTAAATGTGTTTGCGGTAATGAAATCGAAACTGGTTCTGTAGCAGACGATATCACA
>CAJOOA010000098.1 GCA_905236055.1 Candidatus Gastranaerophilales bacterium
AGTCGCTGGTATCCAAAACTGGATTAACGGCGGTGATGGCGTTGACACTATCGTTGGCGGTGACAAGTACGATATGTTAGCTGGTAATAGTGGTGATGATACCATTGATGCTTCAGGTACAACAGGTCCTGTTGAAATCTACGGTGCTGAAGGTAAAGATACTATTACCGGTAGTGACGGTGCTGACTATATTTGGGGTGACGGGAATATTATCAAGGATGCAAACGATAATCCTGTTATGGCTTGGTATGACAGCACAAAACATAAGTTCGTTGACCAAAATGGTGTAGAATATAATGCGGTTGATTACTTCGACGGCGACACTGATACTATCGACGGTGGTGCTGGTGACGATATTATCTACGGCGGTTCCTATTTAGATAAATACGGTGCAACCGGTTCAGGCGATGATACAATCTACGGCGGTGCTGGTAACGATATTATCTACGGCGGTGACGGTAATGATAAAATCTATGGTGATGCAGGCAACGATACCATCTACACAGGAGCAGGTGAGAATACTGTTTACTTCAACAATAATAGTTTTGGAAATGACTATGTTGATATAAAAGGAAGTGCTGATACAAATCACTTTGACTTTACAGGATCAACATATACATTACAAAATATAATAGATGCTCAATATATTGCCGATGCAGCAGGTAACTTAATTATGATATTGACTGATGGTAATAATACCAGCTCGATAACAATCGCAGATTACCTGAATGATAGATCAATTGCAAGTAAGATTGAAATTATCGGTTCTGACGGTCAAAAAGCAACATTGGCTGAAATTGATCCTCCAATAGAAATTGCTGACAAATACAGAAGAGATAACAGAGGTAATATATATGGCACAAACTTCTCTGACTTAATGTACGGTGACAAGATTAAGGGCGAAAACTTCAATCCTAATTTGAATTCTACATTCTATGGATATGAAGGGAAAGATGTTATTGTTGCAGGTAAGGGTAATGATACGATCTACGGTGGCGCAGGTAATGATACATTCATCTTCAGGGTTGATGCAGAAGGTTATGGCGATGGGAAAGATACTATAATCAATGAAGGTTATGTTGCTGGCGGTGCTGATACTATTAAGTTCTACGGTATTAAACCAGAATCAGAGCCAGGAGCGGATGATGCTACTCCGTTCTCAATTAAGGAAAGCGGTAAAGACCTAATCATTACATACGGCATAGATGATTCCAGAGTTGTAATTAAGAATGTATTAACAGAGAACCACTCTGTACAATTTATACAAATATTCCAAGATGATGGCGTAACAGAGAACGCAAGCTGGTATCAAGATGGAGAACATAAAATAACAATACCTGAGTCACCGTATGATCCAAATAATACGCCATTCATTAATGTTGAAGCAGAGGAATATGGTGGGAATGTTAACGGTTCAATATACGCTGAACATATAATTGGGCAAGAAGACGTTAATAATACCCTTAGAGGTGGCGGCGGAAATGATGTTATTGATGCAGTAAGTGGCAACAATACTATTTATGCTGATTCAAGAGTTGGTGATGAAGTTACTGTTAACTCAGGTACTGGTAATGACAGAATTAACGCAGGTAAGGGTAGAGACACTTTTGTTCTTGCTGATGAACACGGTAGTGATACTGTCAACCTTAATAATGTAGGTGAGCTTACTATTGACGTATCTAATCTAGATGCAGGAAGTAATATTACATTCAAGGAAAATGGTACAAACTTAATCATTGAAAACACTATTGGTGCTACAAAATCTACAACTACCGTTAACAACTACTTGAATGAAAAATTAACTGAAAATGCTCAGGTTTTAACAACTACAGGTAAGATGTCACTTAAGGATTATGTAAAACAAATACAACAAGCTACCAATTACACAGCACTTCAACTCGGTAATGTTGACGACAATAATACAATAAAATACGATGTAAAAGGTTCGTTCTTAGATGAAAAAATTATTGGTGGTGACAAAGATGATACATTAAGAGCCGGTAAAGGTGTCGATATCATTGAAGGCGGAAAAGGTAATGATAAGTTGTATGGTAATATCGATACGAAATCATCATTCTCTTATGAAGATATATTGAATGCTAAGACATTTGTATTCAATGTTGGTGATGGTAAAGATACTATCTATGATGCAAAAGCTACTGATACAATACAAATCAAGGGTGTTATAGATCCAAATACTATTAAATATAATAAGAACAGAAATAATCTTGTTATAGATTATAGCAATGGAAACGGTAATGATACCATTACAATTGTTGACTACTATAAAACTGGCATCGGTAATTCGATAAGAAATATTGATATTGTTGATGCTTCTGTAACAGTTGATTTAGTGACAAAAGAAAGTGCTAATGAAGGAACACGAATCGGAAATAACCAAAATATCAATGACTACTACAATATCGCAACCACTGCAACTATTGGAGATCTTGGCGGAAATGAAACTTACGATGTTACTGCAACGTCAGGTCTTATTACTATTAATGAGGATCCGAGATCAAATGATAGGTACAATATCAAGGGTGAAGGCATAATAGTTGGTGCTACTCCGTCATTTGCTACGACCAATGTAACAGATAATGATGGTAATGACAGCTACAATATCAGTGGTAAAGGTTATAAACAAACTCATATTACTGATAATGGTGGTGTTGATAATTACGCAATCTCTGGTAATGAATCTAAAGCTGAAACTTACATTACAGATAACGGAAACACTAACGATAATTACCGTGTAAATGGAAATCTGCAAGATACATCCACAACTATTGTTGATGATGGAGGCAAAAACGCATATAACTTCAGTGGGACCGGTAACGCTACAACATACAATAAAACCACTGCAAATATTACAAGCGGTTATCATGATGCAATGCTAAACGTTGGTGGTAATGATACATACACATTCTCCGGTAATTATCGTGAAGATCATGTTACCATTACAGACTATGCAGGCAATGATAAGTATAGTATTGGTGGTGCATTTAGAACCGGTACGACGGAAATTACCGATAAAGAGGGGAACGATACCTACACAGTTTCATCCATTCTGAACGGTGGCAAGACAGTTATCAATGATGAAGCAGGCAATGATACATTGATTGTATCAAATCTGAATAAGGATACAATTGCACTTTTAAGAAACTGGACTATCGATTTAGAAAATCCGGAGAATGATCCTTATACTGATGGTGATGACTTGTTTGTTCTAGGCCAAAATTGTGAAGGCGGAGTAAAAGTTAAAAATTACTTTACCGACGATGGCAAAATAGAAACTATAAAAGCCGGCAGTGTCACAATATCAGATACTCAAATTGATGCTCTGCAAGCTCAAGTCGTAGGATGGCTTGAAAACAACGACTTTGGGTGTAGTTCAGTCAGCGAAGTATTTAATAACGATGCAGCACTTGCTGATATGATGACTCAAATTTACCAAGTAATGTAAGTTGAGCTAATCAAAACAAAAAGAAGGCGGGATAAAACCCGTCTTCTTTTTTATATTTAAGATTTTGTTTTTAAAATTTGCGTGTGATATTATGTTTGTGATAGTATTCTATCATATCAAGCGAGAGTGTGAGTTTGAAAAATCCAACTATATACAAAATATTTATAATAGTTTTACTCTTTTTGTGCACGCAAAACGTCTCTACTTTTGCTGTAGAAGATGTGGTTTCTGATATTGAAATAACAGAAGAAACTGTAGTTAAACCCGACAGAGAAACAGTCGCTAAAGAAACAAAAGGAGAGCCGGTAGTTGAAACCAAAGATGAAGATATTACAGAAACCGTGCTAGAAACTAAGGATAAAAAGCGCATAACTCTCGTTACTAAAATAAACTTTGATGATGTTTTAAAAGCCGCAAAAGAACACTCCTACGATCTAAAAATAGCTGATTACAATATCTTGATTTCAAAACAAGGAGTGAGAGGTGCGAGGTCTGAATACTTCCCGAAATTAAACTTCAGCGCCGGCACCGAATATACAAAAAACTACCGTGACGTAAGAGAATCAACGGTTATGTCAATAGGTGATGCTTTCATCAACCCTTATACTAGATATCAATCGGTTCTCGGTATAAATGTCGGATACAACTTGTTTGACTTCGGTATCAGAGGCGGCAATCTTAAAATTGCAAAAGAAGATGTAAAACTAAAAGAACTTGAAAACAAAGAAAAATATCAAGAACTTAATTTGACGCTTTTGGATACTTACACAAAGATATTAATTACAACAAAACAGATTGAAATTAATAAAGATATTTTGGCTCTGGAAGAAAAAAATCTTGAGTATTTTGAAAGATTATACAAAGCCAAAGAAATTTCAAAAACAGAACTTAATAACCAAAAAGTTAAAGTTAGCACAGCAAAAAACAAAATAAACGAATTGTATTCAATTAAGCAGGAATCTCTTAATTGGCTTTCGTTCTATACGGGTGAGCAATACGATATAAATAAACTGCAAATAGCCGACATCAAAAAGCCAAACTTTGATGTTCTGGCATTTCAGGATTATACCAAAAGCATAACTTGGAAAATTCACGAAAAGAATATTAAGAAAAAAGAAACTGAATTACAGGTAGTTAAGAAAAACAATTATCCGAAATTAAATGTATATGGCAGATACTACTTGTATGGTTCGGATAAAAGCAGTTATAATAGCAGTCTTGGCAATATAGAACCGTCAAACTTTTCTGTTGGTGCATCATTGAATATGCCATTGTTCGACGGCTTCAGGAACAGTGCAAATATTGAAAAAACTCGGCTTGAACTCAAACAACTCCACGTTGAACGAGACAAAGCAATTGCACAATTAATGACAAGATTAGCGAATATGCGTTCAAATCTTATTTATCTTGATGATAAAATTTCTGAAAACAATGAAACAATTACTGAGCTAACTGATAAAGAAAAATCCGTACATAAACTTGTATCGAAGAAGCTGGTTTCTCCGATAGAGTATAACGAAGCGAAGATAGAACTGTTGACACAAGAAATTGAGTTGGATAAAAACAGCATTACTCAAATAGCAATCACAAAAGGAATACAAATATTAACTGAGGAAATATAAAATGGAAGAACAACAAAAACCACAAGTTAATACAGGGTTAATTTCACTGGAAATAGCAGCCAGAATGAATAATACCGACATAGATATGCGCTCTATTGTAAGAGAATATGGTATATCTACGGCAGATATTGAACCCGAAGAAATTATGCGAATAGCAAAAGATAAAGGTTTCAAAATCAAAAAGAAAAAAATGACCTTGAAAGATATTACTTCAAAATATCCTATGCCTGCGATTTTGCAATTACAAGACAACACTTACATTGTCCTTTTGGCTTTAAAACCTGATGAAAATACCGTATTGACGATAACTCCATTGGCGAAACACCCGGAGTCGCATACATACGAAGAACTTCAAGAAAAAATGAAAGATTTCGTAATTATGCTGAGTCATAAAAATGCAAATAGTGACGTTAAATTCGGATTCAAGTGGTTTTTCAATGAAATTTTTAAATACAAAAAAATTATAGGCCAAGTTTTACTCGGTTCATTTGTTGTTCAATTGTTCGGTCTTGTAACGCCTTTATTTACTCAGGTAATTTTGGATAAAGTCCTTGTTAACAGAACTATTGCAACTCTTGATGTTTTGGCTTTTGCATTCATTGTAGTCGCGATATTTGAATTACTGCTAAACTTATCAAGAAACTATATATTTATTCACACTACAAATAAAATAGATGCTAAACTCGGCGCAAAACTTTTCAAACACTTATTCAGATTGTACTATGTTTATTTTGAAAACAGACAAGTTGGTAATATTGTCGCAAGAGTAAGAGAGCTTGACAGGATAAGAGAATTTATTACAAATAAATCTGTATCTGTTTTGATTGACGCATTTTTCTCAACCGTATTTTTAGCAATAATGTTTATTTACAGCGTAAAACTGACATTTATATCGCTTGGATTCTTGGCCATAATAGGTATAATTTATGTTTTGATAACACCTGAACTCCGTTTACGGCTTGAAGAAAAATTCCAAATGGGAGCACATTCTAATTCCTACCTTGTTGAATCTGTAACAGGTGTTCAAACAGTAAAATCCCTAGCTATTGAGGGCTCTATGTTCCGTAAATGGGAAGAGAAATTGGGGAAATACTTAAAATCAAGCTTTAACCTTGCTATTATGGGCAACTTCACTGGCTCAATTTGCGGATTTTTACAAAAAGCAATGACAATCGCGATTTTATATGTCGGTGTAATGCTCGTAATAGAAAACAAACTTACAATAGGTCAATTAATTGCATTCCAAATGTTTTCCGGACAATTTTCAGCACCTATGCTTCGGCTTGTAGGTCTCTGGAATGAATTCCAACAAACACTTTTGGCAGTTGACCGTATTGGTGATATTTTGAACAGCCCGCTTGAAATGCAGTCGGGTAACGCAATTACGCTTAACCACGTTGATGGAAACATTAAAATAGATAATCTTTCATTTAAATATAATGTAGATGCGCCGATGGTTTTGAACAATATAAATTTAGAAATCAAAGCCGGTGAAAAAGTTGGTTTTGTCGGAAGAAGCGGAAGCGGAAAATCAACTATTGCAAAACTTATTCAAAGATTATATTACACAACCGAAGGAACAATTTATATTGACGGAATTGATATTAGAAATATTGACCCTGTTTGGTTAAGAACCAATATCGGAATTGTTCTTCAGGAAAATTATTTGTTTTCCGGCACAATAAGGGATAATATTTCACTTCCGAGACCAAATGTTCCGATGGAAGGTATCGTTCAGGTTTCACAAATTGCCGGGGCACACGAATTCATATCAAAACTTCCTAAAGGATATGATACTGAAGTCGGAGAAAGGGGCTCTTCTCTATCAGGAGGTCAAAGGCAGCGTATTGCGATAGCAAGAGCTCTAATTTCGAATCCGAGAATATTAATTTTTGACGAAGCAACTTCTGCACTTGATTATGAGTCAGAGCGCATTATTCGTGATAACATGGCAATGATTTCCAAAGGCAGAACGACAATTATAATTGCACACCGACTTTCTACGATAAAAGACTGTGACAAAATTGTTTGTTTTGATAACGGATATATTGTTGAAGCAGGAACGCACGAACAACTTCTTCAGCACGACGGATATTACAAAAAATTATATTTAGCACAAATGGGTTAATATTTAAAAGGGAAATATTATGAAGTTTATAGATAAAATAAAAGATATCATTTTACCGAAAGCTGATGATAGCCACGAATTCAAACCGATACTTGCGGAAATTGAAGATGCACCGATTAATCCTATCGGAAACACTATGTTTTGGGTAATTATAGTATTTATGGCTATTGCGGCTTTGTGGATGTATCTTGGGAAAGTCGATATAGTTGTAACGGCAAGAGGTTTAATTATTCCTGTAGGAGAAGAAAAAGTTGTTCAATCTCTGGATAAGGGTGTTGTGACGACATTAGCTGTCAAAGAGGGTGAATACGTTAACGAGGGGCAAGTAGTTGCAATTGTATCTCCGGCAGAACACGAACCCGGGTTGGAATTGAACAATATTAGAGAAGAAGAAGCAAAGGTTGTGGAACAACTTGCAAATTCACGTTCAAGATACAGTATTGCACTTGATACTAAAAACCGATTGGAAGAAGTTAGAGATATTATTCCGCAATCAAGATATGACGACGTTTCAAAAGAAGTTACAGAACTTTCACACAATATTTCTGCACTATCTTCTTCGCTTTCAGAAATAAGAAACAAACGACTTCAGTTGGAGAAACAGAAACAGATTTTAAAAAGTCCTATTGACGGATATGTTAACAAAATTCTTGTACATACAGAGGGTGGAGTTGTTACTCCCGCTGAAAAGATTATGACAATTGTGCCAAAAGACGCAAAATTACAGATTAAGGCAAAAGTTTTAAATCAGGATGTAGGTTTCGTTGAACCGGATATGCCTGTTTCTATTAAAGTTGATACATACAATTTCCAAAAATACGGAATTTTAGATGGTATCGTTACAATTGTTTCACCAAACAGTATAAAAGACGAACAACTTGGCGAAATTTATGAGATATATATTGAGCCAAAGAACACAACCCTTATGGTTGAAGGTAAAGAACAAACTATCAAATACGGTATGACAACAACCAATGAAATCAAAATCGGTAAAAGAAGAATAATTGAGTTCTTCATTTATCCTTTGATTAAGTATATGGATGAAAGCATAAAAGTTAGGTAAAACTATCCGAGCATTTTGTTGCGCTGAAGGACTTCTACTACAACTTTTATTGCATTCTTAGTCTTGTTAATAAAGTCTTCTGCCACCTGCGGATCAAAATTTAGCTGCAGTACAGTAAGAATATCTGCCTGCATATATTGATAAATAAGCATAGATTTAACTATTGCGGAGATCAAATCAGGTGAAAATACTTCTTTTGATAAAAGTGCAATCACATTATTTATGTGCAAAAATTCGTCCTTAATAAATGCATCCATATCGAGCTTAAACGGCTGAATCATATCCAACACTTCCATATTTGCAGGAACCATAAGACTCAAAGATTCAAAATTTACAGCTTTCACGCCCTCAATTTCTGCACCAAAAGTCGTCAAATTATAGACATTTTGATACTTAAGTACTTTTAAAGTTTCGCCAAATTGATGTATAAATGCCTGATAATCGTCTCTTGTATAAACTAATCCGCCATTTACTGACTTAACTTGTACTAAATTCTTTTTAACAGAATCGACAACCATTTCTTCTGGTGATACTCTATTCAAAATTGCGCCATCAGCATATATAACATCATTCTTGAATGCCAAATCTATTCCGGCAAGTATAATTTTTGAGAATCCAAGTTTTGCTGCAGAGATAAGCGCCATAAGAGTGGAAGTTCCGCCGGATTCATAAATTTTTATAGAATCATTAGATTTCGCCAGTTTACTTACGATAAAATCTGTGTCCGAAAAACTTACAAAAATCTTTTTAAATGTCTTGTTAAATATAGAACTATCCGCCCTTAAATCCATTAAGCAGTTGATTCTTGATAAATACTGAGGATCAACATCAAGCGTTTTATCCATATTTCCTGCATCAAGACAAACAACAAAATCAGGAACAATACCATTTTGTTCAAGATATTTAATTGCTTTGTTGGCAGCAAATATTACAAATCTGCTTCTATGTGCTTTTATTCTGTCAATATTGTCAGCCAAAGAGGGACCAGCACCGACAATCAAAGCGGTTTGACCTATAAATTTATCCTCTAAATCAGAAAGCTTAAAACAAGTACCATTATTTATTGCTGAAATGTTTCCAATCGTATTGATAAGCCATCTTTCAGAGAACTTTGTAATCGTATTAACATCGACCAATTTACTTTTGCAAGTTTCAAAAACACGCTGAGTAAGCATCAATAACTCTTTATTTTTAACGATTGCATAATTTTGAAGATATACAATTTCCACTTTATCTTTTGAAATATACATCCCGGAAAGCTTAGCCAATAATTCTTCTAAATCATTTGTTATAAAGACTCTTCCGCTTGCCAGATGTTCAGAAATATCTGCATTACTTAAAACGAATTTAAGCAGATTCAAATCCGGCTCATATACTAAAATTCTTGAAGGATATGTATTAAACGTTTCATCAAGCAAATATCCCAAGCCAATGCCAAATGTTATGATAATATCGCTTGGTTTCATATCTGTCTTAATCGAATCTTTAAGATGACGTCTTATTGCTTCTCTTGGATTTTTCAAATCATCAATCGGAATATCATCTTTCAGTAAAATATAATCATTTGACTCAGTTATTATATAAGATATCCCTTGCTTTGAATTCTGAAGATCAACTCTTTCCAGTCTGCGCTGTAAATTGGGATTATTAAGTACTTCCATATTTTTGTTAAACATATTAAACACCTGCTCTTTCAGCTTTATAGTAACATGTTTGGGGGCAAATGTTAAGCATGTAACAAAAATCCACATTTAATTATACTGTTTTGAAAATTTGACAAACAAAAAGCGGCTTTTTAAGCCGCCTTATTGTTATTGAATATGTATTTATTAACCCGAGAATGTCTTAAAGCTACCTTCAATATTATCTTGCAATACTTTCTTAACTGCATCCATTTCTGTTTTTAGTGCATTACGCTCATTATCCAATCTTGTTAATTTCAATTGTAATTTTTTGTCTTCTTCTTGAATAATCTCTGTCATTTTATTAATTTCTTGCTGTTCTTTATCATATCTATATTTAGCAACTTCATAATCCTCAAATGCCCGATCATATGCTTCTTGATTCGTTTCACTCGTAGCCGTAAGAGAATATGTTTGAGAATGTTCTCCGATTGGTATCTGTATTTCATATGCCACACCGGATGAATTAAAACTCAACGAACAACCAGTGTAGGTTTGTACATCTTCATAAGTCCCTGTTGCCGTGTAATGATATGAATGAACCCAAGTCGTATCATTTTCAGGTAACGCAGAATGTACATCTGCAGTTAACATAAAAGACGGAGTGGATGATGTAGCATACTCCGCCCTACTACTTTCATTTGTAGGGGGGAATACCATTGAGAACTTATCCATTATTACGTCATCCGGAACTTCTTCAGGATTAGAATACTCAGTAAAAGCATGTCTTATAGCCAAAATATACCCCTCTAAATTTTCCTGTGTTATTATCGGCGGGGTTTGCGCCATAGCTTCAGTTAAAGTATAAATAGGACTGTTGCCGACAGAATATGAAATGTTGCCTGCTCCGTCATCTGTTGCAGTAATATGTAAATCACCGGCATAATTCATTGTAGAACCCGGACGATTAAAGCTTGTCGTAACAGTATAAGTAGCATCCCCGTCAGGAAGTACACTTTCAATTCTGCAACTGGTCGTACCCATACGAAACGAATAAACCACATCCGTATAATCAGTAATATTTGGTGGTGTAGGAACTACCATATTAACAAGATTATCGTATAAAGTGGTTACCTTATTACTAAGAGTTAACCTTTGGTTATTAATCTGTTGACCTTGATATTCAACGTCATCCATCCTGGCTGTTAATGCTATCAGTCTTGCCTGTGATGCTGCGAGTCCCATAATGTGTCTCCTTTTCCTTGTTCATTTTGCATGTATAACGGCATAATTATCAAAAACTTTAATAATTTGAACAAAATTGTTACAATTCTTTACAATAAGCCATTATTTTATATTTATAGAATTGTTGACACTTGAAAATGTTTATTTTAGTATGGTTTTAACACTTAGTCGAAATTTTCGTGCTGGATTTTACGGCAAGTGGCAGCGAAACGCCGCCGGAATGAGTAAGGGTTTCGGATTATAAGGCGGGTTTGCTTAGATAGTAGAAAGTAAAAGGAGAAAAAAATGCCTACAATTAATCAGTTAGTACGTTCTGAACGTAAAAAACTAACAGACAAAACAAAATCTCCGGCTTTGATGGAATGCCCTCAAAGACGTGGAGTATGCACAAGGGTTTACACAACAACCCCTAAAAAACCAAACTCAGCATTAAGAAAAGTTGCCAGAGTAAGA
>CAJOOA010000099.1 GCA_905236055.1 Candidatus Gastranaerophilales bacterium
AAGAAATTAAATTATTTTCTTTTCAGGATAATATCGACTTGCCGATAATCGAAAAATTTGCCGAATTTTTAACATCGAATGGAAGTGTTGTTAAAATATACAAAAATCTTTCTGTTCCGGAGGTTGTGCACGAAGTATCTAATCTTGAATATTTTATATCTATGAGATTCCACGGATGTTTAATAGCTGTAAAATCAGGTGTAAAAACTCTCGGGATAAATTATGATACAAAAGTACGCTCTTTATCAGAAAATGTAGGTTTTCCATCTATAAACATGTATGGTTGCGAAGTAAATGATGGTATTTCTCAGCTTGTAAACCAGAATCCTGAAAATTATAAAATTCCGGAATTTTCTTTTAATTTTTGATTTTGAGCGCACACTTTTCCCATAATAATATTGCCATTTTTTTTCTTTTACGTTATTATTGTAAAGCTGAGAGAGCAGGTACAGATTAGGGTAAATATCTTTAATCGTCAACGGGAAAAGGAAATGTTATTATGAGCGGACATTCAAAATGGTCTACAATTAAGCATAAAAAAGCAAAGACAGATTCACTTAGAGCTGCAGAATTTCAAAAGTTCTCAAGAGAACTTATTGTTGCGGCAAAGTTGGGCGGCGGTGATCCTGCAGGAAATTTCAGGTTGAGAACGGCTATTGAAAAAGCCAAAGCAGCAGGACTGCCGAACGATAATATTAAACGTGCAATCGAAAAAGGTTGTGGCGCAGGCAGTAATGAAAATTATGAAGAAATAACTTATGAAGGATATGCTGCAGGCGGCGTTGCTGTTGTTATAGAGGCAATGACCGATAACAGAAATCGAACTGCGGGTGATATTAGAAGTTACTTTACTAAATTTAACGGCAACCTTGGAGAAACCGGCTGTGTGGGTTGGATGTTTGATAAAAAGGGATGCATAACTTTTAAAGCCGATTCTGTTGATTTCGATGCACTGTTTGAGGCAGCTATTAATCTGGATGCGGATGACATACAAGAGGAAGAAGATGAGTACAAGGTTTATACCTCTGTTCCAAATCTTCAACCTGTTGCAGAAGGGCTAGAAAAAGCCGGTTTTAAATCTGTAACAGCAGAATTTACAAGAATTCCGCAGAATACTGTTCCGGTAACCGATGAAAAAACGGCAACAAGTATAATGCGTTTACTCGGAAGATTGGAAGAACACGATGATGTTCAAAATGTTTATGCAAACTTCGATATTGATGATGACCTAATGGAAAAATTAGATGTGTAAATTGTAGGAGGGTAATACTTATGATGAATATGATGAACATGATGAAACAAGCTCAAGATATTCAAAAAAAATTGATTGCGGCACAAGAAGAACTTACCAATACTAATATTGTTGCGGAAACTGCAAATGGCTCCGTAAAAATTGTTTGTGATGGAAAAGGCGTTTTTAAATCAATTAAACTCACAGCAGAAGCTATCAATCCGGAAAACCCTTCAGCCGTATCTCAGGACGATGTTGAGATGCTTGAGGATTTAATCACTACTGCAATGAATACAGCTGTTGAAAAATCAAAAAGCGTAATGGAAGAAAAAATGAAATCAGTTACCGGCGGAGTTAATATTCCGGGCTTAATGTAAAATTTTATTTAATCAAAAAAATGATTTATCCAAAAAGTATAGCAGCATTAATAGAACAATTTCAAAAATTTCCTTCAATTGGACCGAAATCGGCACAACGTATGGCATTTCAAATATTAAAAATGCCGATAAGTGAAGTGGAAAAATTTGCCGATGCAGTTTTAGTAGCAAGGAGAAGTTCAAAAACTTGTGAGATTTGTTATAATATATCAACACAATCGCCTTGTGAGATTTGTTCTTCAAATAACAGAAACCGTTCTGTTATCTGTGTTGTGGCAGAAACCAAAGACCTAATTGCTATAGAAAAAACTAACGAATATAAGGGACTTTATCACGTTTTGCAGGGTTTAATTTCTCCTATGGACGGAATTGGAGCAGAGGATATCAGAATTAAAGAACTCTTGAACCGACTTACAAATGAAGAAGTACAAGAAGTTATTTTGGCACTTTCACCGTCAGTTGAAGGTGAAGCAACAAGTCTTTATCTTACAAAATTAATTAAACCATTTGGAATTAAAATTTCCAGAATTGCATTTGGGCTTCCTGTAGGAGCAGATTTGGAGTATGCAGACGAAATTACCCTCGCAAGAGCAATAGAGGGAAGACGTGAACTTTAATTAACATTTACTCCTAAGTAAGATTAGTATCATGCTCTTTAGAATATTTTTTTGCTATAATCGAGTTATAGTTAAAGAAAGGGAGATTATTATGAAAAAATCAATTA
This sequence comes from Candidatus Gastranaerophilales bacterium, assembly GCA_905236055.1. Lineage (GTDB taxonomy): Bacteria > Cyanobacteriota > Vampirovibrionia > Gastranaerophilales > Gastranaerophilaceae > CAG-196. The sequence goes on from CAJOOA010000099.1 coordinate 2,333, forward strand.
AAGATTTAGGTGACATCAGGGGTAAAAGAGCTCTCGTCAGAGTAGATATAAATGTACCTTTGGATGAAAACAAAAATGTAACTGACGATACACGTATTCAGGCGATTGTTCCTACGGTTAATTACCTTAAAGAAAAAGGGGCAAAAATTATTCTTATGGCACATTTAGGCAGACCAAAAGGAGAGAAGAATCCTGAATTTACCCTTGAGCCGGTTGCTAAATATATGGTAAAAGTTTTTGGCGAAGACATTATGTTTATTCCGTCTGTTGAGGGAATGGCGCCATATGTTGAAAATCTTAAAGACGGTCAAATAGCTTTGTTGGAAAACATCCGTTATTACAAGGCAGAAGAAGCAAAAGATGATGATATGACTTTCGCACAAGAACTTGCACAATATGGCGATTTCTATGTTAATGACGCTTTCGGTGCGGCTCACAGAAACCATACTTCAACATCGAAGCTTGCTAAAATTCTTAAGCCGGCAGTTTCAGGTTTGTTAATGGAAAAGGAAATCAGATGCTTATCTCAAGCTTTGGATAATCCTACAAGACCATTTACTGCAGTTGTTGGCGGAGCAAAAGTTTCTTCAAAAATTGGTGTTTTGGAAAACTTGCTTGATAAAGTTGATAATATGATAATTGGCGGCGGAATGGCCTACACATTCGTAAAAGCAAGAGGCGGCAAAATTGGTAACTCAATATGTGAAGACGACCAATTGGAAGTTGCAAATGCAATAGTTAAAAAGGCACAAGAAAAAGGCGTTAAACTCGTTATGGCAACAGATGTTCTTGTAACTGATGATTTTTCAGGAAACGGAACAAACAAATTTGTTAAGATTGACGAAATTCCTGACGGATTTGAAGGTGTTGATGCAGGTGAAGAATCCAGAAAAGCATTTGCGGAAGTTCTTAAATCTTCAAAAACAATTTTGATGAACGGTCCTGTCGGCGCATTTGAAAATCCGAAGTTTGCAGAAGGTACCAAGGCAGTTCTTACAGCAATTGTAGAAGCTACTAAGAATGGTGCAACTTCTGTTATCGGAGGTGGCGATTCGGTTTCAGCAGCTAAGAAATTCTGCAAAGCCGAAGACTTCACTCACGTTTCAACAGGTGGTGGTGCTTCTTTAGAATTTATTGAAGGTAAAATTCTTCCGGGTGTCGCAGCATTGGATGACAAGTAATTTATTCCTAAGCGGAATTAGGCACATAAAAATAGAGCGGTTGATAACCGCTCTATTTTTTTATTGAATTTAATTATTCATATAAAGGTGCAAGTTTCTTTTCTTGTTGAGGAATTACACCTTCTTCAATTGACTGATAAACTCTGTAATCAATTACAGGGAAACAATTATCAATTGATTCTATGTCTTTCAATTTACCTTCATCAATAGAACCGCTTTCAATCATATCAGCAATAAAGCTGAACCTGTCAACGTGTTCATTGAATCTGTCTGTTGCATAATCTTTTGCTTGCCATGTTGTAATTAAGAACGGCCAGTCAGAAGATTGAAGCAACAAGTTCTCTCTTGCTAATTGATTCAAAGCTCTGTGTAATAATTTATCTTGAGGAATTTCAGGATAATTATCAACGATTTCACTTATTCTCTTTTCGCAAGAGTGAATAATCGGCCACATCCATTCTGTCAAATG
>CAJOOA010000100.1 GCA_905236055.1 Candidatus Gastranaerophilales bacterium
AAAGTAACAAAGAAAAGTAACAAGTTATTTTTATTCTGTGAAGTCGATTTCTTTTTGGTTTGTTTCTTGTTCGTTATTATCTTCACTCTTAACCTGCGGTATTTCTTCAGGCGGTAATGCGTAATTTCCTCTTTTTGGTTGTGTCAGTTCTCCGTCTTTTAACATGCGGTTTAGCTGCATTTTTAATTTTCCGTTATCTTCTTTGTCCATGTCTAGAGCGTCGGTGATTTCAGAAATTGAAGCTCCTTGATTTCCGCGTCCTTTAAGGAACATGATAATTTTTCCTCTTCTTATTTCTGCTTCCGATGCTTGTGTTTTTCCTTTGGCGTTGAGCTTTTCTACGGTAATTTCTTCAGGGTTTAAGTCAATTGTAATATATGGGTTTCCGTATAAATCAGTTCTTACTTTATAAGCAAAAGTTTTGAAGTATATTTTCCATGATTTTAAACACGTTACAAAATTCATGTTATGCTCTTTTTTATATTCAATAGCTATAACCCTGTAAACATAACATTGAAGTGCTTGACCTCCGATAATGTCATCAAGTACAAGGGGTTTTTCTTGTTCAGATGATAACCGCTTTCTGTTATGATGAATAACTACAACAGCAATATTATATTTTCTTGCAATCCCAGCAAGCCACATAAATACCTCTGTAACTTTATCATTATCTGTTTCTTTACCTTTATAAAATGCTCTGAAACTGTCGATAAATAGAATATCAATATTTGAGGCGGCAAGATGTTCAATATTTTCTTGCCCTTCTTTATCGTTTAATGTAAAGAATATTCCTTTTTCTACAAAATCAAGGACATCGATAACTTCAACATAATCTGAGTTTGAATGCATATTAAACTCTTGAGCGCGCTCAATAAGTCCGTTTTCCCCAAATTCAGCCGCTAAGACAAGACTTTTTACCGACTTGTCCAATGTACTAAAGCCGCCAAAGAAAGAACCGCCTTTACTAAAATCATCAAAATTTTTCTGCATAAAAACCGTTTTTCCTACACCTGAAGCTCCGACAATGAGAGAAGTATAACCGCGTGGATATAAACCGCCGATAAATTCAGTTTTTTTAATTTTTTTATGTGTGTCAAATGGGTGTCTTAAGCTATCAAGTAAAGCGAATTTATCGTTGCTTGCTGCTTTTTTCCCATTCTGTGAACTTCCTTCACTAGTAACTTGTTCAGAAATTCCCGCGTTTTGCTCTGTGCTATCTTTTTCATTTGGCGTAAAATCTTCTTCACTTGTAATGCGTTTTTTTATTTCACTAAGAAACTCATTCATGCTCCGTAATTCCTTTTTCTAAAACGTCGTACCAATCAATATTTTGATTATTAGTACCTTTAATTTCAGCGGGAATGACTTTGTTGCAAAAGCCTTCCCGTAACACTTTTTCAGCGGCCTCAATGCCTGGATTATGGCCGATTTTAAGCTCCGTAGCCTTGTCGTTATCGGCCATGAGATAAATTTTTTTCCCCTTGAAACGCTCACGCAAGCCTAATGCAACATTGATTAAGTTGCTAGCAGAAAGACTTGCGAAAACGGGAAATTTCCCTTCTGTCAAAATGAGAATGCTTAAACTAGTTGAATATCCTTCACAGAGATAAAGGATATTTTGTTGCATTGAGTTTTCAGGGATAAGCTCAATGCAACAAAATTTAGGACTTAAGCCGCGATAAAATCCTTTTTGATATTTGCCTTCCTGATTAGGTGAACTACTTATCAGTTGAAATGTCTGAATTTGGCGCGTTATCACGTTCGTAAGCGGTATCATCAAATCACCTTTTTTAGCAAAAGCCCCGTCGATAGGGTTATGAACGACTTTAAGTGCGTTATAAGGTTTATTAGTACCGAGAAAATATTCAAAATCCCATGCCTGATAACTTAAGGGGATATGTAGGTTTTTTTTAATAAACCGTTGGTAAATATAGGGGTGTTTTGAAACGCCAAAGAAAAATGCTGTTTCGTATTCTGTTATAGCTTGCCTTAAAGCCTGCGCCTCATTTTCCTTTTGGTGTAATTGGTTTTGTTCTTGCCTTGCCTTCATAGCGGCTTGATTTATGGGGTTATTAAGTTCTTGATAAATTGCGCGTCTGTCTTCACGGCTTAATGCCTCTTTATCAAAGCTGAAATGCAACATTTTATTAGCTGTTATGCGAAAATCCTTAATGTACCAATGAGGCCAATTATCAGCGTAAATTATATAGGCTCCGGAAGTTGCGCCGTATTTATCCCCTTCCGTGCTAAATCTATGTAATTGGCCGTCCATAATGGGGTTAAATTCTTCACGAGGCTTAATTCCCGCTTTCTGTAAGCTCTCGAAGAATTGAGCCTCAATAAGTCGTTCATCAATGTTGTAACTCATAGCGTTTTACCCATTTTTTGATTTCTTGAAAGTCCCAACGCCGATTATTCCCGATTTTCAGGCCACATGGTAGCAGTCCTTTACGCACTAAGTTATAGACAGTAGCGCGCGAAACATGCAGAAATTGCGCAACCTCCGTTGCATTAACGTACGATTTTTCCATGATAAAAATACGTCTCCTTTTTCGGATTTTTGACAGTTAAAAAAATGATCGGTATAATTACGCATATAAAAACTCTTGTCGTTCTATTTTGGAACGGCTTTTAATATATATTCTCTCAGCTGTTAGTGGTGTGGAAACCTTGAAAGCAGCTGAGATTTTTATTTTCATCTCATTATTTTTCTTCATATTATGATTCTACTAATTTTCACTAATTTGTCTAGTATTTTTCTGCGAGTATGTACAGAATATCATGCACGAACAAAATATGCAAATAATTTCTATTTTAGAGCAATTTATTTGCGTCTAGAAAGATGCTTTTTGCAATGCGCATATAAAAACATCCTGAATGATGAATATGTAAAAAATTATGCAGACTGGTATCAACATTTTACTACAGAAACTTTTCTTGAAAGGACATTACTTAGAATAACAGCAGTGATAACAACGCAAGATGAGTCGGTTTAATAAACTGTGTATGGCGCAAGAAAAAGTCTTGCAACAACTGCACAAAATTGTATTTATACACATAAAACTTTACAGACTCCGCAAAATATACCCACTTTATACACGCCAAAGGAAAAAGCCGCTTAACTCACTAAGAGTTTTGCGGCCTGCTTATCCTTAACCTAGAATGTAATGCTTC
>CAJOOA010000101.1 GCA_905236055.1 Candidatus Gastranaerophilales bacterium
AAAAAGAATTTAATTTAGATAAAGTATTATTTAGGAGAGATTAATGGCAAATTTTATTTCAATATTCAGAATATTTGTAATGTTTTTGGCAGTATATTTAATTTACGCTGAAGTAGGTAACACGATTGCGTATGTTTGGGCGTTATTGCTGACGATTTTAGCATTTGCGCTTGATGGAGTTGACGGATACGTAGCAAGAAAATTCAACGAAGAATCAAAATTTGGTGCATTGTTAGATATTATGGGTGATAGAATAGTTGAAAACACTTATTGGGTGCTTTTTGCTGTTATGGGCTGGATTAGTATTTTGTTCCCCTTAACTGCGCTCACAAGAGGATTCGTAACTGATACTATCAGAAGTGCTGCAATGGAAAAAGGGTTTACCCCTTTTGGAATGCAGGTTAACCCGATATGCAAGTGGATAACTGGCTCTCGTTTTATGAGAATAAGCTATGCTGTTGCCAAAGTGATGGCATTTATCCTCATAATTGCCGCAAAAATTCCGACCTGCCCTTATCAAGAAATCGTTTGGCAGACCGGCTACTGGGCTGCAATTTTTGCTATTGTATTTTGCGTTGTAAGAGCTATTCCTGTTGTGCTTGAAGCAAAGAGGGTTTTGAATAATTAGTATGTCAAAAATCAACGTAGTTTTATATGAGCCGGAAATACCGCAGAATACTGGGAATATCGCCCGTCTCTGTGCTTGTACTGGTACATCTTTGTATCTTGTAGGTAAATTAGGTTTTTCGCTTTCTAGTAAGTATACAAAACGTGCCGGCTTAGACTATTGGGATAGTGTTGATTTGCACAAAGTTGAATCAATGGAGGAATTGCGCAAACAATTCCCTAAAGGTAAATTTTATTATCTGACAACAAAATCTAAAAAGTTATATACCGATATAAAATTTCAAGACGGTGATTTTCTTGTTTTTGGACCGGAAACGAGAGGTTTACCTCAAGAATATGTAACCAGTGACACTGCTATAACACTTCCAATGAAAGAAGGTCAGAGAAGTTTAAATCTGTCAAATTCTGTTGCTATAGCAGTTTATGAGGTAATCAGACAAATTGGACTATAAATTGCCATATCGTGAACAAAATTCAAACAAAGGAACTTTTGGAAAAGTTCTGAACGTTGCTGGTTCTAAAAATTATATTGGCGCTGCTTATTTGTCGTCTTTGTCGGTATTAAAAATCGGTGCAGGTTATGTCGGTTTGGCATCAGAAAAAAATATTATTAAAGCCGTTTCGGCGCTTCTTCCTGAAACTGTTTTTCTTTCAAGGAAAGAGGGGTTAAATAATATTAATAATTTCGATGTAATCCTAATAGGTTGTGGCTTGGGACAAGGATTTTGGTCAAAATATTGGTTTAAAAAGTTTGTAAATAAGCTGCGAAATTCGGATAAACCAGTTGTTATAGATGCTGACGGATTAAACATTATATCAAAACTCAATTTATCTTTGCCGCGAAATTTGATTATAACGCCACATCCGGCAGAAGCTGCAAGACTTTTGGAGATAAGCATAAGTGATGTTATCACAGATACAGAACATTTTGCAAAGGAACTTAGCAATAAGTACAATTGTGTAACGGTTTTAAAGACACATAGAACCATAGTTTGCGATACTAACGGTAATATTTATAAAAATGAGCACGGAAACTCGGCTTTGTCAAAAGCCGGTACGGGTGATGTCTTGGCGGGAATTATAGCGGGCCTGCTTGCACAAAGAATGCTGCCATTTGATGCGGCAAAACTCGGAGTATATTTGCATTCGATTGCCGGTGAATTAGTATCAGAGGAGCTGACTGAATATTCAGTTCTTGCTTCTGATGTTGTGAATTATATTCCCAAAGTGATAAAAAGGATTAATCAACAATCTTAATTCTGCCGTCGCATTTTATTTCAAAAGGTTCTGAGTGTTTCTTCATATAATCAGCGACAAATTTATCCTTGTCGAAATCAAATACAGCGATTGCGTTATTAAGTCGATCTTTTGCATTAAAACCTGCGTAGTCGCTTGCAATACAGAAGTCATCTGCCGTAACTGTATATATTTTGTTTTTGTCCGGATTTTCAAGGTTTATCTGATGCTCTTGTCCATTTTTATCAATGAAATACAATTCTGTCATTTTGCCGGATGATTTAGAATAAGTATATCTTAGGCCTGAAACTTGCATTATTCCGGGGCGGTGATCAGGTGATTTTAGTGATGCATTTATAAGATGGTTTAAGCTGTTAACAATTTCTTCTTCGCTTAGTTCAATAATCGCCATCTTATTAGAGAATGGAGTAATTAATCTTAAATCTCGAGTGTCTACAGTGCCTTTGTAAAAACGACTTCTTGCATTTGAAGCATTCATTACGGCAATATCCGTTCCCAATTCTGCTCTCATTGCGTCTGTAATAAAGTCGCAATGTGGGTTTTCGTTAATATAAATATTAATACCCTCATCTTCAACTTTGGAAATTTTACCGACTATTTCCGGTTCACCGAGAATTTTATCAAAATCTGTTTTTGCGACATAATTTCTGTCAAAGTTATCTGTTCTGACTATATTATATTGGATTCCTGTTATTTGTCCGAGTTCGTTAAATTTAATATTAGGAATATCGATAAACTCACCATCTCGACCAACCTGCATTATTATTACAGGTTCATTTTTTGAAGAGTAAAATAAGTTTTCACCCTCTTTAATCTCTTTTAGCAAATCGTGAGAGTGTCCTCCGAGTATAATATCAATATCAGAAACCTTTTGCGCGAGATATTGGTCATTTTTTAATCCCATATGCGAGAGTACGATAATTTTATTTACGCCATATTCTTTAATTTTTGCAACTTCTTCTTTAACGGTTTCTATGGATTTTTCAAGATTTTCTATATTAAATTCGTCAATATCTGTTTGATATCTCACGTGGGCACGCATATCAAGCGGAACAAGCCCGATTACACCGTATTTATTTCCGTGGACTTCTGCTATAAATGAACTCGAGAGTACGGAATTCATTTTATTTCCGTCGTTAGGATTCATATTGGCTCCGACTAATCTGTATTTTCTGTCTTTAACAATTTCTGCGAACCTATCAATTTTGCTGTCGCATTCATGGTTACCAATAGCATCGGCAAGAACTCCTGCTATATTCAGGAATTCGTTTACCACTGCAATTTCTTCCGGGTTGTTCCCTAAAAACATATCACCTGAACAGAATTTGAGTTTATCTATAGGTAAATTTGTGTCAAAAATTTCATTTTGGTTCTGCAGCATGTTCCTATCAAATTGGCGGACTGCTGTATAAGCCCTTTCCATCCTTATATTTTGTCCGTGAAAATCGTGCATGTGGAAAATGCTCAATTGCGCAGGATTTGTGCGAATGTCATCGTTTCCGTAAACTGGAATTGGGGCTTTATTCTCTCTCAATTCAGGAGCTGCCGTCATATTTTGTACAGCACTTCTAAAAGGCATTGAGTTTTGAAAACGGATATTTGACAGATTAATCTTCATGGCGCACCTTTATCTGTCCATTTAAAAACCTGTAAAAATAAAAATTGCGCCAAAGTTTACAATAATTTACATGGAAAGAGTAGTTAATGCTCTTCGTAAAATTTCTTCGGTATTAGATTTGTCTTCAATTGTAGATATTATATTTGTTAATGCGGCCTCGATTTCGCTGTTTTCGTATCCGAGTGAAAGCATAACAGTTTGAACATCCTGAACTGCTTGGTTTTGGGGTAAGAAACTTGTAACTTCAGCCCTTGGGAATTCTGTTTTCATTAATTTATCTTTAAGCTCAAGAATAATTTTTTGGGCGAGTTTCGGCCCGACTCCTTTAGCACGGGTAAGTTCTTTAAAATTACCATCAATTACCAAGGATATCAGGTCGCAATCGTCAAATTCGTTTAATAGTGCAAGAGCCATCTTTGCACCTACGCCCGATACTGATAGAAGTATTTGAAAGATGTCGCGGGTTTCCTTGTTCAAAAATCCATAGAGCGACATATTATCTTCACGATGAATTAAGGATATATAAATTTTTCGTTTTTCGTTCTCGTTAATTTCGCAAGACATAAAATCACGTTCGCTGACTTCAAGCAAGTAGCCGGTATCTGCAGCTTCGATTGTGAAAAATGTTCCTTTTGAAGTTTTGCGCTTATCGGTTAAATATCCTTTGAAATAATCGTACATAGAATCCCCCCTGTGAGATAATTATAGCATATAGTTGAAGATGTGCGAAGTTTTAACGAAACTCTTTACAAGGGAGTATGTTTTGTGTAGAATTGACGGGTAAGTGAAGAACAATTGTTCGGAGGAATGCCGGAGCGGTTGATCGGAGCGGTCTTGAAAACCGTCGTACGTGCGAGCGTACCGTGGGTTCGAATCCCACTTCCTC
>CAJOOA010000102.1 GCA_905236055.1 Candidatus Gastranaerophilales bacterium
AAAAAACATTGAGGCAGCAACAGAATACAAAAGCACCGTAACTATCCCCTGATAGCCGACTATTGCACCGAAAGCTGCTGCGAGATATGAATCTGCTTCCCCCATTGCACGATTTTTCTTTAATAAATAACCTAACCGCGCAACCAATTCCACAATTATATACCCAAGCAAAGCACCGCCCAATGAACTCCAAAGCCCATTTAACTGATTTGATATCAGCATGTATATTAAGCCGGATACTCCCATTGCTATTGCATAATTGCAGTCAACAAGTTTTGTTTTTATATCCGTTACTGTCATAATAATCAAACAAGATACCCAAAACATTGTAAACAGTGTAGTAAAGCTCAATCCGTATCTGTTGAAAATTAAACAAAAGAGTATTGCAGTAACAAGCTCAACAATAGGATATTGAATGCTTATTTTTTCTTTGCAAAATCCGCACCTGCCCCTTAGTAACAAATATGACAGAACCGGAATATTGTGCCAAGGTTTTAGTTTATTTCCGCATTTTGGACATTTGGACGGAGGAAACACTATACTTTCACCGCTTATAGAACGTAGAATTACTACGTTATAAAAACTCCCCAAACAAAGTCCTGTTATAAATATAAAGATAAGTAATAAATTGTTGGCTAACATAATGTATTTAAACTCCTTTATTTATCTTCTTTTCTAATATTTCCTTTTGCTTTTTCTTCGTTGGTAATATCATCCACTATCATTGAAGAAATTGTATTAAATGCCTGTTTCATTCTTCGTGTTACGCTCATTGGTGACAATTTTAAGGCCTCGGCGATTTCACGCTGATTCATATTCCTCTTGTAATACATATTTACAACAACTCTTTCCTGAGTCGGTAACTTTAATAATATGTCGTTAAGTATGATTCTGGCATCTTCATAATCCGGCTGATTTTTGTAATTCCAATCCGCAATGACTTCTTCAAAACCCGGCATATCCGGGCCTGAAAAAACATCTTCCAAATAAACCGGAAATCTTCTGCGATCTATCTGCATTGCCAAATCGACAGACTTCGGTGTTGCATCAAGCGCAATCGCCATTTCTTCGTTTGTGAGCATCTTTAACTCTTCTTCGGTCAAAGATTGAGTAAAGTTATGAATACGGATTGCCAATTCCTGAATGTGGCCCGGAACCCTTATGGCACTTAGTTTATCCCTCAAGTAATGACGCATTTCGCCTATTATGTAATAGCCGGCATAAACTCTAAAATTGTCATTCTTTTTGTATGAAAACTTTTCTATTGCTTTTAGCAAGCCGATACAACCCGCTTGCACCATGTCTTCAATAGGGTCATCCGCACGTCTTGCAATTGTTCTTGCGATTTTATGTACAACGGGGAGCATCTTATTCACGACTCTGGCTTTGGCAATATCCCTTTCCTTTTCACTGTCGGAATTATGGTATGTATCAAGCCATACATAAACTTCTTCAAAAGAGTCTTTATCGGATATGTTGTTTCCCAATTTGTCAGCCCCTCTACACAACATAGTTATAATATCATAATCTTAACCCGGCTTACAAGTAAAAAATCAGGTTAATAATAAAATCGGCAACGAGCATGTACACCGTTGACAGAACCGCCGCTCTTGTTGTCGATATACCAACGTCTTTTGCACCGCCTTTTGTCATATATCCTTGCGTTGCACACACAAGTGCTATGAGTATACCGAATACAAATGCCTTTAAAAGACTTATATATATGTCTTTTGTACTTAACCAGAGCCAAACCGAATGCATATATCGTGCCGGATGTAATCCGATAGTCATGCCTGCTACTACCATTCCGCCGACTATGCCGACGAATTCGGCAATTAATACAACCATCGGAACGGTAATTGCTGCTGCCATAATTCTCGGAGCAAAATAATATCCTACAGGGTCTATTTTAAGCGTCTTTATTGCATCGACTTGAGAGGTTACTTGCATATTGGCTATCTCTGCAGAAATTGCAGTTCCGGCTCTTGCTCCTATTGCAAGAGCAACAAAGCCCGGAGCAATCTCTCTTATCATAACAACAGCAATAGAGCCGCCTATGTACGCCTCAGCGCCCGACATTAAAAATTGTTTAGACACTTGAAGTGCAATAACCGCAGCCGACACAAAAACAACAACAAGAGAAATAATAAGCGAATCATAACTTATTGCCGCCGCCTGCGATAACACAGAGCAAAATCTCGTTCCGCCGCTTAAACTGTAGCGAATGCTTGAGAATAAATTTTTTACACAACTGCCTAAAAAATCAATCATAAATCTGCTCCTGAAATCATTATAATATAAATATTTTTTGTATCATATTCTTGGATGATTTTGGGGCAAATTTGTTAAAGTCATATAATTTTTATCCGTTTCACATGTTGACTTTATGTATACAATTATTAAAAAAATAACAAGCTTAACATAGGAGATTCCGCAATGGGAATGGCAGCATCACAGGCAAGATACCTTGCCCTAACAGCTAGAAAAACCAATACAGAGTATGAAGGTCAGCAAATAAATCAGGCGAGAACAGCACTTGCGAATCAAAGTGCGGATTTGTTTAACCGTCTTTTAAATATGAAAGTTCCGCAACCGCCGAGTACTACTGACTACACAAAAGTCCAATATTCATATTCGGATGGTGAAAATGCATCGGTGCTTGAAGATTGGAAACAGCTATCCTCTGCGGATCCAAATTACAATTATATAGTAAACCATTATTACTATGCCGACTTATTTACAGGCAGCCAAAAATTGTTGCAGAACCCTGAAGTTACATATAAAGGAGCTCTGCAAACAGAAGATATGATGACCAGAGTTCCGCCTCCTGCCATATCCTACAGATTTGACGCGGGCTCAGGGAATTGGGTATTTGATATTAACGGTACAGACATATATGTTCCTGTTAATTCATTGACTATGGATAGTGAGCTTGAAAACTCGATACAGGACTTAAAAGACGGACTTAATAAACCCGGATTATCAAATAACGACATATACGCATACAAAGATGCCACAGATACCTACCATTTTATGTTGTACTCGGATTATACCGCCGGTAATAACTATGATTACACGACTCCGTATAAACCCGCATATATCGGGAATTGCGAACTGACAGAACTCACTTTACCTCTTGATAAAAGTGTTGAAGCAGAGTTATCTCAAATTATTAAAGATGTTCGAGATACCAATATGGATAATTATTTATCCTTTAACCCGACAACCGGCCTGACTTATACCGGAAGCGGAATTTACCAATTCCAAATGAACGGTGTAACCTATTATGCCAATGAAATCGATTTAAGAAACAGCATGCAAGCTTACGACGAACACGGCAAGCCAATCGAGAATCAGAAAAAATTACCATATTATAATGCTTCATACATTAATACAAAAATTGAAGAAACAAACAAAGCGCTTCTTGAAACAGACGGAAACGGCAGATTCAAATCGGTTAAATTTGACAACGACAGCGTTGTTTATTCGCTTAACACAGAAACCGTTACTGATGAAGCGGCTTATGAAAACGCTATGAACAAATATGTTTATGAAAAAGCAAAATATGAAAAAACCATAGCGGATATTAATGCAAAAACTTCGATAATCCAAAAAGAAGACAGAACTCTTGAACTTCGTCTTAAACAGCTTGATACGGAACAAAATGCCTTAAAAACCGAAATGGATGCTGTTAAGAAAGTTATCAAAGATAACGTTGAATCTACATTCAAGACATTCAGTGACTAATAATAATCAGACTCCACATATAAATTCCACAAAGAGGAAGAGAATCTCTATCCTCTTTTTATTTATTTTTATGCTAAAATCTAATTACAAAAAAGAGAAGGTTAAAAATGAGTTTGAATGTATATTTAGGAATAGACGTCGGTTCCGTTACAACAAAATTGGCTCTTGTTAATGAGTCAGGGAAATATATTGATTCTTATATGCTTAAAACCGCAGGCAAGCCGGTTAATGCAGTGCAAGAGGGGCTGAGAAATATTCAAGCACAAGCCCTTTCCGAATACAAAATTATGGGAGTCGGAACAACCGGCTCGGGAAGAAATCTTGCAGGAGCTCTGGTCGGAGCTGATGTCGTTAAAAATGAAATTACGGCTCACGCAGTTGCCGCCAGCACCTATATTCCTGGGGTCCAAACGATTCTTGAAATCGGCGGACAGGACAGTAAAATTATCATTCTGCGTGACGGAATTGTAACGGATTTTGCAATGAATACTGTCTGCGCAGCAGGTACCGGAAGTTTTCTTGACCATCAGGCACAAAGGTTAAATGTTCCTATTGAAGAATTTGGTGAAACAGCCCTCAAATCCGATAATCCGGCCAGAATTGCCGGAAGATGCGGAGTATTTGCCGAATCAGATTTGATTCACAAACAGCAATTGGGCTATCCTGTCGAAGATTTGCTCTACGGCCTTTGTCAGGCACTTGTAAGAAATTACCTTAGCAATTTGGCGTTAGGGAAAGAGCTCTTGCCTACAATATCTTTCCAAGGCGGTGTCGCTACAAATTCCGGCATGGTAAAGGCATTTGAAGAAGCTCTGAATACAAAAATCGTTGTTCCGGAAAACCATCAAACGATGGGTGCAATAGGCGCTGCACTATTAGCGATGGAAAATCATCAATATACTGAAGCAGACACAAAATTCAAGGGCTGGGAAGTCGGAAATATGAACTTCCAATCCATAACTTGTCAGTGCACCGGATGTTCAAATAATTGCGAAGTTATTACAATATTAGAAGGTGCGGAACACGTTGGACATGTAGAAAAAATCGGAGATATTAAAGGAAACATAATCGCTCGCTGGGGCGGTACCTGCGGACGTTGGGATGTAGCATAATTAAGAGGATTAAAAAATGGCTCTAAAATTAAAAAACTTTGAAATCGGAAGTAATAAGTTAACAATTCTTGCAGGGCCTTGCGCTGTTGAAACCCTTGATATTATGAGAGAAACTGCAGAGGGATTAAAGAAAGTTTGCGAAAAGCTAGACATTAATTATGTATTTAAATGCTCGTATGATAAAGCAAATCGTTCCTCTATTAATTCTTACAGAGGGTTGGGGATGGAAAAAGGACTTGAATACCTTGCCGCAATCAAAAAAGAATTTGACTTGCCTATTGTTACCGATATTCACACTCCTGATCAAGCTCCGATTGCCGCAGAAGTTGCGGATATAATTCAAATACCTGCTTTCCTTTGCAGACAAACTGACTTGCTCGTTGCTGCAGCAAAAACAGGTAAAATTGTTAATATCAAAAAAGGGCAATTTCTTGCACCTGAACAGATGAAATCACTCGTTAAAAAGGTTGAAGATAGCGGAAATAAACAAATTATGGTAACAGACAGGGGCGCAACTTTCGGTTACAACAACCTTGTATCCGATTTCAGAGCAATTCCTATAATGAAAGAATTCGGATATCCTGTAGTTTTTGATGCGACACACAGCGTTCAAATGCCCGGTTCAAACGGGGATTCCACAGGTGGAGACAGAAGATTTGTTCCGGTTCTTGCAAACTGTGCAATGGCTGCAGGCGCAGATGTTCTGTTCTTTGAGGTTCATCCTAACCCTGACAAAGCACTTTGCGACGGACCTAATATGCTCTTCTTAAAAGACGCTGAAAAAGTGTTCTCAAAATGCAATGAAATTTTTAAAATAATTAATAATGATTAAAAAAGTACAAAAATCAAAATCGTTAAAAGGTGAAATAACAATTCCTGCGGATAAATCGATTTCGCACAGAGCTGTTATGCTTTCCTCTCTTGCAAGGGGTAAATCAGTTATAACTAACTTTTCAAGCGGTGCTGATTGTTGGTCAACCTTGAATATTTTTAAGCAACTCGGTGTCAACATAAATGAGATTGACAAAAAAACAATTGAAATTGTATCAGACGGAAATTTGAAAAGGTCATTATCCCCCCTTGATGCGGGAAATTCCGGCACTACAACCCGGCTTATTTCCGGAATACTTGCGGGACAGAATTTTGATTCTGAAATAATAGGTGATGAGGGGCTTTCCAAACGCCCTATGAAACGGATTATTTTACCCCTAACTCAAATGGGGGCGAGAATAGATTCCGTTGACAATCATTTACCACTGACCATTCACGGGAAAAAACTTCACGGAATAGTTTACCACTCACCGATTTCGAGCGCGCAGGTAAAATCCTGTATTCTGCTTGCAGGTTTGAATGCAGAGGGGCAAACCACCGTTATTGAGCCCTCGAAAAGCCGTAATCATACGGAACTTATGCTGAAGTATCTGGGTGCCGATATTTTGGTTTATAACAATGAAGTAACAATTGGTCCCTCTGAATTATCCGCAAAGGATATTGAAATTGTCGGAGATATCTCCTCTGCCGCTTTCTTTATCGTTGCCGGCTTAATCGTTCCGGGTTCGGATTTTGTTATCAAAAATGTCGGAATAAATCCGACCAGAACCGGCATTTTGGATATTGTTGAGCGTATGAACGGCGGAGCGGGTGTAAATATATATAATAAGCGGATTTTGTCAGGAGAAGAATGCGCTGATATAAGAGTTCAATATACTGACTCTTTAAAAGATTGTGTTATTGAAGGCGAAGATATTCCAAAGCTTATTGACGAGCTTCCGGTTATTGCGGTTTTGGCTTCTCAAGCCGAAGGGGAAACCGTTGTCAAAAATGCAGAAGACCTTAGAAATAAAGAGGCAGACCGTATTACTTGTCTTGTAACCGAATTGAGGAAAATCGGTGTGGATATATCAGAAACTCCTGATGGATTTGTTATATCAGGCAAATGTAAATTGCGCGGAAATGCTGAGTTGCAGACATATAACGACCACCGTCTTGCCATGAGTTTCTTTATTGCGGGGCTAATTTGCGAGCAAGAAGTCGCAATTGACGGCTTTGAGTGGACAAACATATCTTTCCCTGAATTTGAAGATTTGATGACAAAATTACAATAAGCGTACTTTGTACAATTAATCAACAATTTACATATATTATTATATTAAAATATATATCACACCCTAAATCCCAATTAATTCAGCACTTTGCACTATTGCGTTAAGTTTTGTAAACAAAAATAAACCAAAAAGCTTGACTTATTTTTCAGATATGCAATAATGTATATGCACACTTTAAGTGTAGCCGAAACACTAAATAGCAAAATAACCCCAAAATCATATAAACTCCTAGATAATAAACACTAATAAAGACCATTAGGATGCAGAAAACAAATCCACTCGACACACA
>CAJOOA010000103.1 GCA_905236055.1 Candidatus Gastranaerophilales bacterium
ATTTGTAGAATAATTATTGTTTATCTGCATAATTTTTCCGTTTGATATTCTTGATAACAAAAAACATATAAAAATATTTTTTGCTATATATGGCAAGAATATTTTTTACGAGTTTTGGTATAATGTAAGCATAATAAGGAAATTTTTATGAGGATTAATTTTAACAATTATAGTATTTCCGAACGAAAATACTTTAGCACAAGTCAAAAAAATATTAATTTTGGACATAAAGCGCAGAAGATTGCTGTTTATGCCGGAAGTTTTGACCCTGTAACAAACGGGCACCTCGATATGATTAGAGAAGGTGCAAAATTGTTTGACAAACTTATTGTACTAATTGCAAAAAATTCTAAAAAAGCGGGTTTTCTTCCGATTGAACAAAGAACAGAATTGATTAAAGAAAGCGTAAAAGATATAAAAAATGTTGAGGTTGATTCCTATGAGGGATTAACTGTTGATTATGCAAAAAATAAAGGGGCAAAATATCTCCTTAGGGGGATGCGGTCTGTTAAAGATTTTGATGATGAAATGCAAATATCAAAAACGAATGAAGCGCTTAATCCAAAAATTAAAAGTGTATTTTTATTCGCTACATCAAAAAATAGCACGGTTTCATCAAGCGTGGTAAGGGAACTTCTTGCAAATAATGCAGACATCAAAAAATTTGTACCTAAACCGGTTTATGAATTTTTTATGGGGAATAAGAAATAGGGAAAGTAATGGAAATTTCTTCAATACAGATACATAATCCAAAATTCGAAGCATATAGATTTGGCTTAACCAAAAATATTGTTTCGAAGGAACCGGTGCAGAAATTTGTTCCAAACAAAGAAATTAATAACAGTAGTTTAAAAGACAGAATTATAAACTCTGTGAATCAATTTGGCAATAATTTAAAAAGTTATTTTTTAGGATATCCTAAACGTATAAAGTATACTTGGGTACACAAAAAAGCATATTTAAAAGTTGAAAAAGAATTAACCGGCAAAAATACTCTGAGAGGATATTTACACGATTTGGATAAATTAATTATGTATATAATTGGTGTCCCAAAAGAAACCGCACACAATATCCATGTTGCTACAGCTCCACACCATATTCAAAATAATCATATAAAATATGCTAAAGGTGCTGTAATCGACTGGGAAAGTGCGCATTATACAAAACCCGATAAACCTTTGACGGCAAGAGAATATTATGAAAAATTTTGTCCCAAAATGTCTGAAATTGAAGAATATTTGAATAAATTTAATCTGTAAAATTTTACCTTGTTTGATTTTCGTGTTATTCTTATAAAAAGTCAGAGGAGATAAGATTATGGCATTTGAATCAAAAATCAGACCGATAGAATGGATTGATGGGTATTCCAGAATGGTTGACCAAACGGTTATACCTTATGAATACAAGTTTATTAATATAACCAAAGGGGATGATATGTTTCACGCAATCAGAGATATGATTGTGCGTGGGGCTCCGGCTATAGGTATTGCAGGTGCTCATGGAATTGTTCTTTATGCCCAAGAGGGGATGGGTAAATATAATGATATTAACGCATTCAAGAGCTGGTTGCTTGAAAAATGTGATTATATGGCAACTTCACGTCCTACGGCAGTAAATCTTATGTGGGCTTGTTCGGAGCAGAAAAAAGTCATTGAAAACTCAAAATCCGATATAAATGGACTTATAAAAGAATTAACCGCAAAAGCAATAGAAATAGAGAAAGACGATATTGAAAGATGCAAAAAAATTGGCGATTATGGTGCAGAAGTTGTTCCTAAAGGTGCAACAATTCTTACCCACTGCAACGCCGGTGCTCTTGCGACAGGAGGTTACGGAACAGCGCTTGGGGTGGTTCGTTCCGCTTATGCAAAAGATAATACGATAAAAGTTTTTGCGGATGAAACCCGCCCTCGTCAACAAGGTGCAAGACTTACAACCTTTGAACTTGTTATGGATAATATTCCGGTAACCTTGATTACTGATGGAATGTGCTCGTATTTTATGAATAAAGGAATGATTGATATGGTTGTGGTAGGTGCTGACAGAATTGCCGCAAACGGTGATGCAGCTAATAAAATCGGCACTTATACGGTTGCAATTGCAGCAAAATACCATAATATACCTTTTTATGTAGCCGCACCTTTATCTACAATTGATACTTCAATTTCTTCAGGGAAAGAAATTCCGATAGAAGAACGTTCGCACGAAGAAGTTACTCACATAAACGGAAAACGCATTTGTGCAGAAGGGGTAAATATTATTAACCCTGGGTTTGATGTAACTCCACACGAATTGATTGCGGGGATTATTACCGAAAAAGGCATTTTAAGACCAGATTACAACAAATCAATTGCGGAAGTTTTCTTAAAGTAGCGAGAATTAATTATTCTTCAAGAGTTTTAACTGCTTCGGAAATAAATTGACGAATCGCAGGTGTTATTAATAAATCCGGTTCATTTGCGCATATTTCATCAAGCAAATTAATTCCTTTTCTCGTTTCTCCAAGTTTTATGTACAAAATTCCGAGCTGGATTCTGTCAAAAACATTATCGGATTTTTCAAATTCGGCTATTTTGTTGTTTGCGATTCCCAAATTGATATAACAGTCAGTCAGGTTCATATAGTATTTGAAATTCAATCCATAAAGGCGAATTGCATTTTCAAAACAATCTTTCGCCATATCGGGATAACCTATAAAGTTATAAGTTTCTCCGAGGTTGTTGTAAAAAATTGCGCTTGCCTGAGTTTCCGGGCTTAAAGAGATTGCGATTTTAAATTCCTGAATCGCGGCATAATAAACTCTGTCTTTAAGGTGATTAATCCCGAGATTGTTGTGATAAAAAGCGTCTTTTTCCGCTCTGATTGTGTATTTGTAGGGTTTTCTGTAGCCCGTACAAAATATAATCGTACACAATAATAAAGCGGTAAACAGTTTTTTTATCATAACAACGAAATTTCCAGTCCTTCTTTTGCCATAATTGCGTTTTCATCTGCATATTCTTCTGCAAGCATATCCAATTTTTCATCATTATAACCAGGGTCGTAGTGGAAGAATACAATTTTCTTGGCCTCTATTTGGTTTTTGCAATCAAGAGCCATTTCAAAAGTGGAGTGTCCGAAGCCCTGTTTCGGGACATAAATGCTCAAATAATCTTCTGTTGAATATTGGGCGTCGTGAATTATTAAATCGCAACCCTTAGCGAATTTAACAAGTTTTTTATCTCCGCCGGAATAACTTTCTTTATCGGTTGCGTAAACCATTGTTTTACCCTTGTAGGATATTTTGTAGATAAATACGCCATTTTGCGGGTGCGCATAAGATTTATAACAAGTTATAACCACATCATCTTCGTTGTAATCGGTATCTTTTAGGTCATTTACTCTTATTACTCTGGGTATGTCTTCGTACTTTTTGAAAATAATGTAGCTAGTTTCATTTAAATCCATAATTCTCAAATCTGCAGCAATATCGCCCAAATCCAGAGGGAAGGATTTTGTAAACAACAGTTTTGAAAGTTCATTTTCAAGAGTTTCATTATATCCTACGCCACCCAAAAGGGACATTTTTGTGGAGGCGAGATGGGACGGCCTGAAGAACGGAAACCCTTGTATATGGTCAAGGTGAATGTGGCTTAAGAGGATTGAACACTTAACAGGGGTTCTGTCAGTAATGGTTGTTCCGGATTCTATGTATCTTTGCATAAGCTCATTACCTAAGCTTATTAAACCTGTTCCGGCATCTAAAATAATAAGATGTCCGCCGACATTAACTTCAACACACGAAGTATTTCCGCCATATTTCAAAAAATCTTTGTCTGGTACCGGATAACTTCCTCTAACACCTCTAAACTTAATTCTAAATTCGTCTGTCATTTTTTATTCCTTATCTCTTTTTATTTCAAATGTCGTATTTCTGTCATTTTCCTGACCGTATAATTTTTCTGTTCCTAAGACTCTTAATTTTGCTCTTGTCTGAGTTTCTTTAAGGTTGGTTTCTTTTAAGAAAACGTCAACGAGTGTTCTTTTTTTATTTGAATTTACATTCACAACCCTGAACGCATTAGGATACGTTACAAGAGAAGGTGATGTAATATAAATAATATTATCACTTTGTCTTGCTTTTGCACAGTGGTAATGTCCCTGCAAAACTATAATCGGGTTTTTGTAATTTTTTAACAAACTTTTTAATTCGTACTCGTTATTCATTCTATGATTCGGACTTGAAAACGGTTCGTCAATCGGTACGTGTGTACAAATTATGACGGTATCCTTTGTATGATTATCGAGCTCGTCTTTAAGCCATTCAAATTCTTCTTTGTAGATTTCTCCGTTAGTAGTAATTTTATAATCTATAATCGAATCCAGACATATTACCCTAAAACCCTTTTTGGGAGTGAAGGCGTAATAGGGGCTATTTCCACGCACATTTCGGAATTCGGAATTGAGAATTTTCTTAAATTTTAACTTCGTAAGAGTTCCGCCGACTGCAATATCGTGATTCCCGTTGATTGCGTAGAGCGGGTAATTAATTTTTTTCACGTGCAATAAAAATTTTTCGAGCTCGGATTCTTGCGGCTTGTTGATTAAATCACCTGTAAATATAACAAAATCGTAAGGACCTGACGTATTTATCTGCAAGGCCACGTCATCAAGGATTGCACCTGAATTTTTTAACATTTTATAAGAAGTATTTTCTTCAAACGAAGAAAAGTGGGCATCACTAATTTGAGCAAACCTCAGGTTGTTGTTGGCTGCTGTGCACACTTGAGAGCTTATTGCGCATGCAAGAAGCACGGTTAATAAGAAATTAACCATCTTTTGTCCAAAGCTCTCACTCTTTGTTTTTTTGTATAATTTTTTAGACATAATTGTTATTTATATAATAATCTATTCTTTAAAAAAAATCTATCAAAAATTGCCGATTTTACTATCGGTTAATGACGGTTTATATTGTGAAAAACTGAATTAATCGGAATCTTTTTGTTTTTGGAATTCTTGCATTCCGTATTTCCAACTCTCTTCATTTTTTTGCCCTCTTGAAGCAATTTCATCCGGGAGACCGGCATGGTGAATAGCGGGCAAAAGGAAAGATTCAGGCATTTCAATAGGTGTATCATATTCGTCGTCGGAATCCTGACAGATGAATATAGTTTCACCATTTTTACCTGTTTTAGTTCCAACTATAGTAATTTCATGACCTGCAAGCTTATTACCGTTATCTTTATCAGGCCAAGTATATCCGATAATTATGTTATGCCCGAGAGCCAAAGTATCCATCAAATCTTTTTTGATGTCTTTTAAATCTTTTGTATGTCCTGCTAAACGCCCATTTGCATCAACTTCTTGATATACAACAGAGGTTGTGTTTTTATTCTCCATAATTGATTCAACATAAGTTTTTTCAAACTCAATTAAGCCGCCATCATCTTCTGTCCAAGCATTCGGAGCTCTTTTATCGGTAATTGAATCATAAGTTTGCTGTGAACCGAGCTGCATCATTGTTGATTGCATAAGCACATCAATCATAGAGCGTTCACCTTTATCTCTGTGATTATTTTGGATTCTTGCACGTATAATTGCGTTTTTATCCGGCTTTAACTGAACTACAGCTTTTTCAAGCCCTATTTTTTGGTGAGGGGTTTTGAAATTTTCGAGCAGCCAAATTGCGTCAAAAGTATTATCCGAAAGAGCACTCAAATCTACAATTTTGTAAGATTCATTTTTCGGAGAAGTAAGTCCTTCTACTATTCTGAAAAATTCTGCTGGATGTTTTGTTGCCATATCAAATTCCACGCTTGCGGTTGGACAAGTTCCAGTATGCATATTGTTTAAATAATTGTTTGCAGCACGAATTTCTTCCGTATTTTCTGACAAGTCGGTCATAATACCTATAACCGGAGTTTTGTATTCTGAGGGTATGTCCTCACAAGTTTGAGTAATTACATAAGGATTTTGAATAATATCCAAACATTCATGCAAAAGTGCGACATTATTTAACCCGTGATCTCTTTCTTCTTTTAGGATTTTGTGTAAATTATCTAGAACTGAGCTTTTATCATCAGAATCATTTTTGAGCAGAATGCCTGATTTTAGGGCAAATTCAAGTTTTTTTCTATACTTTCCGTTTACGGCTTCTGACAATTCTTTGTATTTTTTCTTCTCTTCATCAGTATTAAGTTGGGTTCTTACCGTAACAGCGGAAGTATTTCCAGCGGCTCTAAAAGAGGGCAAGCTTACGTTTGATTTTATATTATTATTTGTAGAATTTTTTAAAGGGAAAGGAGCGGTTTGAGTTTCTTTCGCGCCGCCCGTAACATAAACCTTTTCATTTGCTTTCAAATTTACACTAACCATATATATATAAAAACAAATTTATTTGAAAATTTGCCCTAATGTAAAGAATTGTGAAAAGAAAAATTCAGGTTATTTGTTGAAGGTCAGCTCATCATCTTTGACATCAATTGTCAGATGGTCGCCGTCTATAAATTTCTGTGCCAAAATCAGCTTTGAGAGAGGATTTTCAACAAGCTGTCTTATTACCCTCTTGAGCGGTCTTGCACCATAAACAGGGTTAAAGCCCCTTGTAGCGAGAAATTCTTTCGCATCATTTGTTATATCAAAACTGATATTGTGGTCTTTAAGAAGTCCTCTCAAATGCTCCATCTGAATATCAACAATTTGAGACAATTGCTGTAAATTAAGCGCCTTGAAGAATATAGTTTCGTCAACTCTGTTCAAAAATTCAGGTTTAAATTTTTCTCTCATTATTGCGTTAACTTTTTCTTTCGTTTCTTCAAAATTACCGCCGTTCAATGATGCATTCAAAGAATCTTCAAGGATTATGTCGCTTCCGATATTTGAAGTCATAATAATTACGGTATTTTTAAAATCAACAGTTCTTCCTTTAGAATCCGTCAAACGTCCGTCATCAAAGATCTGAAGCATAATATTAAATACGTCCGGATGTGCTTTTTCGATTTCATCAAAAAGGACAACAGAATACGGTTTTCTTCTGACAGCTTCCGTAAGTTGTCCGCCTTCTTCATAGCCGACGTATCCGGGAGGAGCACCAACTAATCTGGAAACGTTATGCTTTTCCATATATTCTGACATATCTATACGAACGATTGCATCTTCGTCATTGAACAAGAATTCCGCAAGAGTTTTTGCAAGTTCTGTTTTACCAACACCCGTAGGGCCTAAGAAAATAAACGTACCAATAGGTCTTTTAGGATCTTTTAAACCGGAACGGGCACGTCTTATTGCGTCAGAAACAGTATTAACCGCTTCTTCTTGCCCGATAAGACGTTTGTGTAAAACATCTTCCATTCTTAAAAGTTTTTGCATTTCGGATTCAACAAGCTTTGTAACAGGGATTCCGGTCCACTTGCTTACGATATTTGCAATATCATCTCCGTCAATTTCTTCTTTAAGAAGCTTATTTTCACTCTTTTCTTGATTCTGAACTGCTTGAAGCTTCTTTTCCAACTCCATAAGTTTGCCGTATTTAAGCTCTGCAGCAGTTTGAAGGTCTGTATTTCTTTCTGCCTCAGCGATTTGGTTTTTAACCTTATCAATTTCTTCTTTAATTCCAGCTTCGCCAGAAATTGTACTCTTTTCTGCTTCCCATTGAGCTTTCAGCTTGTCTATTTTACCTGCCAATTCATCAATTTCAGCGGTTAATTTGTCAATTTTGGCAATGCTTTCTGGAGAAGTTTCTTTTTTCAAAGCTTCTCTTTCAATTTCAAGTTGGATTTTTTGGCGGTACATTGTATCAATTTCTTCCGGCATAGAATCGATTTCGATTCTCAAAGCCGAAGCAGCTTCATCAATCAAATCAATCGCTTTATCAGGCAAAAATCGGTCCGTAATATATCTGTCAGAAAGTGTAGCTGCCTGAATTAAGGCGCTATCTAGAATCCTTATTCCATGGTGAACTTCGTATTTTTCTTTCAAACCACGCAAGATTGAAATAGTATCTTCAACACTCGGCTCATCAACCATTACCGGCTGGAATCTTCTTTCGAGTGCCGGATCTTTTTCAATGTACTTACGATATTCGTTAATTGTGGTTGCACCAATAGTCCTTAATTCGCCTCTAGCAAGCATTGGCTTAAGTAAATTGCCCGCGTCCATTGAACCCTCTGTTGAGCCGGCACCTACAACTGTATGAAGTTCATCAATAAACATAACTATTTCACCGTTAGATTCTTGTACTTCTTTTAAAACGGCTTTAAGTCTTTCTTCGAATTCGCCTCTGAATTTTGCACCCGCAACCAAAGCTCCCAAATCCAAAGAAATCAATTTGACATCTTTTAAGCTTTCGGGAACATCACCACGGATAATTCTCTGAGCCAAACCCTCAACTATAGCGGTTTTACCTACTCCAGGTTCACCTATCAAAACAGGATTGTTTTTTGTTCTTCTGTTAAGAACCTGAATTATACGGCGAACTTCTTCGTCACGGCCGATTACAGGGTCTAATTTACCTCTGCGTGCTCTATCGGTTAAGTCGGTAGAGTATTTTTCAAGGGCTTTCATATTTTCTTCTGCGTTTTTAGTATCCACTTTTTTATTACCTCTTATTTTCTTCATTGCTGACAAAACTTTATTTGTATTAATACCTTGCTGTTTTAAAAGTTCATATATTCCTGAACCTTCAAGTTTTGTTAGCGCAATTAAAATACATTCAATTCCGACAAATTCGTCTTTTAGATTTTCTGCCTCTTGAGCGGCTATTTCCAAAAGCGTATTTGTTTCTCTTGATAAAAATACCTGTTGAGAATTAGACGGAGTGGAAATCGTCGGGAAAGATTTAATTTTTGCAACAATTTCGTTGATAAAATGTTGATTTAAAAGTTTTAGTTCCTCTAAATAATCTTTTGCAATTCCGTTATCCTCAATCATCGCCATAATAATATGCTCAGGACAAACTTCGGTATTTTTGTAGAAATCCTTTTTTGCGTTTGCCGAAAACATAATTTCCTGCGAATAATTAGTAAATTTTTCAAAATTTATCATAATCAAAACTCCAAGTGGTAAATGGATTTTCACTTACCCTAATTATATTTTAATGATATTTTTGAAAAATCAAGGTAAAATTAATCTTTATTTAATTTTTTCCAAAAATTTTTAAAATAATTTATTACATAAATAAGAATGTTGTCTAATTGCGGCAAGTTGTTTATTAAACAACAATTTGATTATGAAAATAGTTATTATAGGCGGAGTTGCTGCCGGCGCAAAGGCGGCAGCCAAAGCAAAACGCATGCTTCCGGAAGCTTCGGTAAATATTTATACTCAAGATACTCATGTATCTTATTCAACTTGTGGACTTCCTTATTATATCGAGGGGGTTTTTGAAAATTATGAAAAACTTATCGTGCGTACTAAATCGGAATTTGAAAAATCAGGGATAAATATTCATCTTCAAAATAGAGTTACGAAAATTAATCCGGAATCTAAAAAAATCACGGTTTTAAATCTTCAAACGAACGAAAATTATGAGGTTGAATATGACAAGCTCGTCATCGCAACGGGCGCGAAACCGGTTATTAAAGGTTTTGAAAGGATTATAAATAAGAAAAATGTTTATACTTTGAGAACTCTTGAAGACGGAGTTTTAATCAGGGATAAAATGCGAACTGTTCAAAATATTACTTTGTTAGGCGGCGGATATATTAATATTGAACTCTTGGAGGCATTTGTAAAAAACGGGAAAAACGTAACCCTGATAGAAAAATCTCCTTTTATTATGCCGATTTTGGACGAAGATATCTCAATTCTTGTTCAAACTTATATAATGGAAAATTCTAATAATCAGGTCAAAATAATTACGGAAGATTATATAAGTGAATTTATCGGAGAAGATGAAATTACCGGAATTATTACTTCAAAAGGAATTGGTTTTGATACTGAAATGGTGGTGATTTCGGTAGGAGTTCGTCCGGTTGTTGATATAGCAACGGATGCGGGAATAGAGCTTGGTGTAACCGGAGCTATAAGAGTGAACAGCAGAATGGAAACCAGTATAAAAGATATTTACGCCTGCGGAGATTGTGCAGAAAAAGTCCATATAATTTCTAATACACCCGTTTGGATTCCTCTGGGTTCAACTGCAAATAAGGAGGGCAGAACCGCAGCAATGAATTTGTGCGGAGAACATAAAGATTTTGAAGGAGTTTTGGGTTCTTCGGTTACAAGATATTTGGGTTTAAATATTTCAAAATGCGGGTTGACAGAAAAAGAAGCCAGAAAACTCGGTTATGATACTGTTTCCACGGTCGTTACAAAAAAAGATAAGGCGGGCTATATGCCTGAGGTTGAAAATATTACTCTGAAATTAATAGCGGATATGCGTTCACACAGGATACTTGGCGCACAGGCAATAGGTTGCGGCGATGCAGATAAAAAAATAGACAGTATTTCAGTCGGACTTGCAAACAATATGGAGGTGAAAGACCTCCTTGATGTGGATTTAACCTACGCCCCGCCATTTTCGGCAAGCGTGGATATTCTTCATTCTGCAGCCAGAATAATTCAGTCGAAACTAAGAAATTAGGGTGAAATAGGTAACAAAAAACGGCAGGGAAATCCTACCGCTTTTAATATTGAAATATTACTTTCTTACCAATGGATCCGATTCAGGAGTTTTTAATTTTTTTCTTAATGTTTGAAGTTCTGCAAGTGACATTGTATTAACTATTTCCAATATTGTTTCTTCTTGTAAATCTGAATGTGTATAATGGTCGTATCTTTTACCATTATCTCTAATTGTTTCTCTGATAGCCTGTTTTACTACATTTACATCATTATGCATAGATAAAAAGATCTCATATCTCAATCTTTCTTTTTCTTGATTTTCTTTGTTCGTACTTACCTGAGTTCCTCTTATATTGCCTGTGGTTTGTTGAATTGCATCTTCTTTTTGGATTATTGTATCTTGGTTCGCTTCAACATTGTCAAGTTTATCATCTAAATCACAAACGCGGTCACCGATAGTTTTAAGTTGCTCCAGTACTTCTTGCATACTAAGTTCCCCGGCTTCAAACTTTTCAATTAAGGTATTTATTCCCAAAGCCATTTGCTCTTGTTTACTGTACATACTATCAAGTGTTTTTTGAAGTTTTTCAATTGCAGCATCCTGTCTCTGTCTTTCAGTTTCTGCTGCTGCTTGCAGTCGTGTCATTTGAGTATTTTCCCAAGATGCCAAAGCTTTTAAATACATATCAAATCCATCTTTATTCTTATTGGGTTTTTTCATTGCAAAATCTTCCGGGATTGGAAAATCACTGTAATCAACAATTAATTGTATTGCATGTGAAGAATTCCACATTGTAAATGCATTACCAACTCTAGTTTGTGTATCTTTATATGCGTTGTAGGCATTATCTTTGTTACCCTTAGGAAACACGTTGAAATCTGTCGGTTTACATTTTGGCGGTTCCGAAGAATTTTCGACAGGTTTTTCATCTGGATTACCATTAAGCTTAATAACTTTATCTTTCTTTTTTGTTTGGTTTCCATCCATTGAAAACACATTTTGAACCACATAGCCGGAATTTGCAGAAATACCGCTTACATCATTACCCATTTGAATTACTCCTTTCTTTATACACCTTTTTACATAATATTTATTA
>CAJOOA010000104.1 GCA_905236055.1 Candidatus Gastranaerophilales bacterium
AAAATCCATGTTGGAAATTTATAAAAATCAGTTCTGGAGTGAATTTGGAATTGAACAGCTTGAAATTAATATTCCTTATGACTCTTTCGTAAATACATACAGAGAAGCTATTAAGCCGGAAAATGCAGCAAAAATATACACCTTAGTGTAACTTGCATATTTGCTCACGACAAAAACATAAAAGATAAAGCAAAAATATTTTTACGGGTTTTATATAAACAGGAGAATACAAAAGCTATGAATATAACCAACAATTATCAACTCAACAGTCCTAATTTTAAACAAATCACTATTACTCCAAACGGAGAAAAAGCGTTAAAAAGGATTTATTATCGTTTTGCACAACCAAAAGATATGGACATCGCTAATCGGAAATATCCGACTACTAAATATTGGGATATGGTAATTGACGGTGCGAAAGAGTACGATAAGCATTTGCAAACGTATTTTTTCACTCCGGTGTTTAAATATATAAGCAAAAAAACGGGTGAAATATTTGAAAATTTGTCGATAAACCCTCCGACAGCCATATGGGCGGGAGACCCTTACATGTGTTCGTCTAAAAAGCATAAGTGCTTGCCGTCTAAAGTTTTGCTGCTTAGCAGCAATGAGTATGTTACTAATGCGGCGAATGTAAAAGAGCTGGCTTTGGATATAAAAAGTTATGATGAGGCTGCAAAGTATTGGCATCAATATTATAATAGCTCAAGTAAAGCTGTATATGTTTATACTGCACTTGAAGAAATGAGCGGCAAGTATGAATCCTCTCTTAACAAGGGCGTTGATAAATTATTAAAAAATCACCCCGAATATGACGAAGAGGTAAAACGAAATTTGCGCCGCAACGGTTATGTCTGGATTTCTGATGGCGGCGTTGACCAGTGGACTTAATTATTGATAAAAAAATGTTAAACATTTAAACTTCTCCATTATCAGGAAATTTTTCTGGTATAATGTAATTATTGATAAGGAGAAGAATATGCAAGAGATATTGAAAAAGAGCGCAATGGAACAGTTTAAAGCTCTTAAAAATAAAGAAGTTTCTGCCGTGGAATTAACAAAAGCATCTTTGGAAAGAATTAATGATGTGGATGAAAAATTAGGTGCGTTTAATTCCGTAACAGATGTAATCGCTTTAGAAACAGCAAAAAAAGCCGATGAAAAAATAGCTTCGGGAGAAGAATTACCGCTCTTGGCCGGTGTTCCTCTTGCTTTGAAGGATAATATGAATCTTGTTGGTTCAAAGACAACTGCTTCGAGCAAAATTTTAGAAAATTTTGTTTCACCTTATAATGCTACCGTTACACAAAAGCTTTTGGATAATATGGTTCCGATTGTAGGGAAAGCAAATCTTGATGAATTCGCAATGGGTTCATCAAACGAAAATTCGGCATTCAAAAAAGTTCACAATCCTTGGAATCTAAATAAAGTTCCGGGAGGTTCATCGGGCGGTTCTGCTGCAGCTGTTGCGGCTTGTGAATCTGCTCTTGCTTTGGGCTCGGATACAGGCGGCAGTATTCGTCTTCCTGCAAGTTTTTGCGGTATTGTAGGTATGAAACCGACATACGGTAAAGTTTCAAGATACGGTTTGATCGCATTTGCATCTTCTCTTGACCAAATAGGTCCGTTTGCAAGAACGGTTGAAGATGCTGCTGCCTTACTTGAAGTTATATCAGGTTATGACACCCACGACTCTACATCTTTGAATCTTCCTGTAGAAAACTACAGAAAATCTTTGAATAACGATATTAAAGGTATGAAAATCGGTGTTGTAAAAGAACTTGTTAAAGAAGGTTTGACACCTGATGTTGAAAAAGCGATTCAACAGGCGATAGAAACTTATAAGTCGCTCGGGGCGGAAATTGTTGAGATTTCATTACCGAATATTAAACATTCAATAGGAATTTATTATATTCTTGCTACTGCTGAATGCAGTTCAAATCTTGCAAGATTTGATGGGGTTAAATATGGTCATAGAACAGAGGGCGTAAATAATCTGCTCGATATGTATTGCAAAACCCGTGCAGAAGGTTTTGGTCCGGAAGTTAAACGCCGTATAATGCTTGGTACCTATGCGCTTTCTTCAGGTTATTATGATGCTTATTATAAAAAAGCACAGCAGATGAGAAGAATCGTAACAGAAGATTTCCTAAATGCCTTTTCACAGGTTGATGTCTTGATAGCACCTACTTGTCCGAATACAGCATTCGATTTGGGTTCAAAAACGGAAGATCCTCTTGCAATGTACTTAACGGATATAGCAACAATCGGCGCGAATCTTGCCGGTATTCCTGCTTTGTCAGTTCCTGCAGGATTTGATTCTGAGGGCATGCCGATAGGGTTACAAATTATGGCACCTCAACTAGCCGAGGCAAAATTGTTCAACTTCGCTTATAAATTTGAACAAGAGCACGATTATTATAAACAATTGGCAGGAATTTAGTTTTTGTTTTAAATATTTTGGTAGTAGCGGGCAGATTAATTTGCCCGCTTTTCCATGTTGCGTATTGATTATTATTTTATTAAAATCAATATTAAGGGATATGGAAGAACAAGCAATCAATATATTAGAATCAGAAAATGCTGAGGATTATACTAACCTTGATGAAAAAAACTTCTCTTTGCCGGAAATTGAGGGGTTTTGGAATTTTGTACGTAATTTAAAATCAAATTGCAAAACTTTTTATAAAAACATAAAAAAACACATAAACTTCCAAAGTGATAAGAGCTTCACCAATATTGTTTACCTAACGACAGAATGTCCTTTGTATATGTCCAATGTCGAAAGAATGGATTCACCGGTTGATTTTATATTTAAGATAAGAAATCAATATCCGGATAATAATATATGTCTTTTAATTCCTATAATCGGATTGAGCAAGGATACAAAAATATCAAAAAAATTTACCTTAGAAATAGCGGACCGATTTTATGAATTGGAAAGAACTTCAATAAATTTCAATATTTTTTCCGAAAACAGAAATTGGGAATGTTCTTTGTACAGATTCAGTCAAAATGAATTAAATATTAAAATATACGGAATTTATTCACCATCGTTTTCATATCTAAAAAATATTGAGGAATTAAAAACCTTTGAAAAACTAATTTCGTTTATGAAGGCAGTGAGAAGTGTTGTCAAGAATTTAGGTAAAGAGGGATTTAAGCCGGATATTGTTCATTCCGAAACTTTACCTTTCTATCTCGGTGTGGAATTTGAACCAAAATTTCCTGCAAATATCAAGGTGCTGCAAGTTTTTGAAAATTTTGCCAAAATGGAAAGAGAAAAACAGGAAGCTTTTTGGAGTGCAATAAACCTTGTTGACAAAGAGGGGATGAAGAAGATATGTTCGGATATTTATATTCAAAACTGTTTTGCGCGACTTTTTAATCTTCCTGTTAAAGAAATATTGCCCAAAATGGGAAATTGTATTAATTTGATTTACGAAAATTACAGAATGTTTCATAATTCCGAGGTCGGTGAGTATAAAAACCACGGTGATATAATATTCAGACATTTGAATAATCGGATAAAAAAACTTTTTCCGGCAATTACACTTCACGGAACGGACTACTATTACCCGTTTTTGAGTTCGCTTTCAAATTGTGCTTTTTGGGCTGTTTATTCCAAAACATATTACAGTGATTTGTACAGTGAAGGTCTTGCATCTCCTCAGATAATGAAAGAAATTATCAAAACTACTGATAAATCAGGATATGTTCAGCCGGTAATAAGTATTGAGGACTATTTGGGCGCAATTGAATCAAAGACAAAAAATAAAAAATTATTCATAAAAGAGTTTAGTTCTGATTCGATAAAAACAGATTTTATCAATAAAACAATGTTTAAAAACCCGGATAATATTAAAATTTATGGATATTTGGATTCGTTTTATGACGCGCCGCTTCTTTTTGCAAATCCGAAGTCGGATATATTTGAAGAAGGAATTGATATCCTGTTTAGTGCAGTCCTAAAGTTATTTGAAAGAAACAGGAACATACAGTTCATAATAAGTATGAAAGATGGATTAAAGAATAATTATGTAAAATCTTTTGTGGAATTTTTGCAAAATAATAAAATTTTTATGGGACGTTGGGTATATGTTGACGGCGAATTTAATTTGAACAAAATATTTTCCGCCGCAGATATCTATCTCTATCCTGCAAGATTTTGTGATAAGTCATTAAATCACGTTTTAGGCATAAAATACGGTTGCGTACCGATTGTTTCTAATGCGGGTATTCTAAATGACACTGTTATTGATATCTTTGATAATATTTCTGACGGAAACGGTTTCAAAACTAAAGAAAGTTTATTAAGAGAGGACGAAAATACCAATATTTATATTGATTATATTGAAAAAGCTCTTGAAGTATACAATACCAATCCTTCAAGTTGGGGCATAATTATAAGGAACGGTCAAGAATTTAACAAAGAGAATGATTTTCTGGTTCTTGAGCATTATAACAATATTTACAAAAGTATTCTGTAAACAAGTTCAGAAGAAAAATTACTTTGCATATCTCAGAAATATTTGCTCTTTAGTTTGCATCATTTCTTCAACAATCAACCATTTACCATTGGGCTGTTTTTGAACAATTTGGTATGATTTTAACCAATAAGTTTCACCTTTTGGCTGACGTTCGGAAGATACTTTATATCCTTTAGCAACGGGGGTTACGGTAATATTTCTGTATTCATTTGTGTATTTTCTTACTTTTGCAATAGAACGATTTAAACGTAATTGTTTCATATAAGTCGCCGTATCCGTATCAACATCAACAAGCGTTCCGTCCGGCTTAACGACTTCTCTTATGATTTTTGCTTTAGGGGAATACATGTCAGTGATAGTATCGCTGTACGTATTAGCGGCATTTACGTAATTCTTAAAAAAATCTGCTGCTGCTTGCTTGTCATCAGCCATTGCGGTTAATGAAGCGAACATTAAAGCCATTATAGATATAAATATTTTTTTCATAGAATCTCCTATATGTTGGGTAAATCGCCTTTTACTTCCGCAATTTCTTTGGAATCAAGACCAAAAACCGTATGAAGTGCTTCGACAGCATCATTGGCACGATCGCTATCAACAAGACAGCTTATTTTTATATCGCTTGTTGCAATCATTTTGATATTAATACCGAGATTCGCAAGAGTTTTGAACATTTTCGCCGCAATACCGGGCTTGCCTATCATTCCGGCTCCGACAATGGAAACATTTGCGATTTTTTCATCCGCAAAAACTTTGCTGTATTTTAAATCTGGTTTTATTTGCTCTAAGACTTTCATCGCTTTATTCAAATCATCTTTTTCCATAGTGAAAGCGATGTCATTTGTGTGCAAATCTTTTCTTGCATAGGATTGAATAATCATATCAACCGAAATATTTTCTTTAGCAAGTTCATTAAACAATAATGCAGCAGTTCCGGGGTTGTCAGGTACATCGCAAACTACTATTCTGATTCGTGAAAGGTCGGAAGCTATACCCGTAACCGGTTTTTGTATTTCCATCTCATTCGCTCCTAATATTAAAGTTCCATAATCATCAAGTTTAAAAGTGCTCCGAACTCTGACCGGAGTGTTGTGTATCATAGCGGTTTCGACTGCCCTCGGGTGCATTACATTTGCGCCGTTAGAAGCCAGCTCCATTATTTCTTCATAAGAAATTTGTTTTAGTTTAGATGCGCGAGGCACAATTCTCGGGTCTGTGGAATAAATTCCTTCAACATCGGTATAAATATCGCATCTTTTCGCTTTTAAAGCACCGGCAAGTGCTACGGCGGATGTGTCCGAACCGCCTCTGCCGAGTGTTGTAATTTCCAAATCATCTGTTACACCTTGGAATCCCGCGATTACAACAACCTTACCTTCTTCTAAATGTTGTTTGATTTTATCTGTCTTAATTTCAAGTATTCTGGCTTTTGAGTGAATTTTTTCCGTAATAATACCGACTTGTATAGCATTCATACTAACAGCATCGCATCCTTGTGCCTGTATAGCCATAGCCAAAAGTGCTATTGATACTCCCTCGCCGGTTGATAGAAGCATGTCCATCTCTCTTGAGGAAGGATTAGGGGTAATATCTTTTGCCATTTTTGTTAAAATGTCAGTCGTGTGCCCCATTGCTGAAACGACGACTACAACATCGTGTCCGAGGTTTTTCTCTTTTAGAACTGCTTTGGCGACATTTTTTATCTTTTCCGTATCGGCAACGGATGTCCCCCCAAATTTCTGTACTATTATATCGTTCATTCTTTTTATTCCGTAAAATCAGAGTCAACTATAATTATATATACAAATAACGATAAATACAATAATATTGTTTATTTTTTCATATCAATGAGAATAAAGGTTGATTTAAAATGACTAGTATATTAACCAGACCGGATTTACAGACATGAAAATATTAGTATTTTTGTGTGTTTAAACATTAAAAAGTTTTTTAATACTTTTCCTCAAATCAAATTTATTTTTTGAGGTTCTTTTAACAACATCATCATAAAAATCTTGAGCCGAAAAATTATAATAGGCCTCTTCTCTTATAACTTTAGCATCCAAATAATCATATCCGCCATATTTCAATCGGTGTTTTCTCATATCATCTATAATACAAAGCCGTACGGCTTCCGGACTATGAAATTCTGGTGCAATGATAAGCACATCATATCCGATATCCCTGATTTTATCGACATAGGACTTTTTATTTGCAGTACGCTTACACAATTTTTGTTCAATAAGTTTTGCTGTATATTCCTGCGAGAAATTTAAACTCTTCGAAACATAGAGCCCTGAAAAATTGGTGTTGGTAATGGGATATACTTTCATAAAAACCTGAAATCTTTTGCTGAAAAAGTTGCAGAGTGAAACGAAATCAGACAGTATTATTTAGTGTAGGTTTGTAACGATTTCGTAATATTT
>CAJOOA010000105.1 GCA_905236055.1 Candidatus Gastranaerophilales bacterium
AGCAGGTGAATTGGAAGGCATTTCAACAAAAATGACCGATAAAGGACTTTTGATTACTTTCGATGATAAATACCTTTTTGCACCGGCATCTGCAGAATTAAATTCTAAATCAAAAAAACTGATAGATAAAGTTGGTGTTTTAATCTGCAAAAAATTTGTTCTTCATTCTATGCGTGTAGAAGGACATACCGACAGCACTCCTATTAAAAGTGATAAATATCCTTCAAATTGGGAGCTTTCCGGAGCAAGGGCTTCGTCTGTTGTAAGATATATGATATCTCGTTTTAAATTTTCCCCAAGTTTGTTTACCGCAATAGGTTACGCCGATACAAGACCTCTTGAATCATCTTACGCACCAACAGACCCGAAAAACAGACGTGTTGAAATACTTATTCTGAAAAACAGCTACAAAAACAGCTACGAAACAAAATCAGTAACTCCTCTGTCATTATCAAAAGCTGAGCAGGAAAGAATACAAAAACAACGTCAACAAATAATTACTCAAGTTGAAAATGATTCTATATCACCTGCAGCAAGGAAACTTTTGGAAGAAAACAGACAAAGAATGGTTGCTAAACAAAAAAGCGAAAAATTATCCGAAAAGAATATGGAATTATACGTAAGTATAGATAAAGAGCATCGTTCCGAAGCAGAAAGCGAAATGCCTGATATAGAAAAACGTGTAATAAAACTAAAATCCAATATGCCGGAAGATGAGGATTTCGGAATATGATAACTCATTTTGTCGGACTTTCACTTGCACCAACCTCATCTATTGAAAGCGGTATTGCTGTAAGAGAAGCAAAAACAGGTAATCTTATATATGTTGATAAGCTTTTTTCAATGAATGATGTACAGCTATTTTTTGATAATTACACGTCAATAAAAAATTCCATCATATGTGTTTCACTGCCTTGGGATAATACAATGTTGGAAGGCAAATGGCGTGTAATGTCCAAACAATACCAGCTTATACATACAAAAGATAACAATTTTCTTAACCGTGATAACTGGATGCAAAGATTTTCAACCAGAGGCTCGGAACTTCTTCAAAACCTAAAAGCGGAAAACAAAGAAGTATACAGATATGAAGTGTATTTAACCAGACAAAAATTAAATTTATATTCAAACTATAAAGAACGCTCATCTGCTGATTGTAAATTTTTGCAATCAGTTTTGAAAACAGAATACGGATTTGATAACCTTCCTTCCAATATGATGCCTATGGGTGAATTGGAAGCAATAGTGGGAACAGTTTTAGCGGAAGCAAAATTAAATAATAACACACAAAAAATATATGAATTTAAAGATTTGGACGTTATAAACGTAAAATAAAAAGGCTGAAAAATTCAGCCTTTGTTAGAATTAAAGTGTAGAAAAATACGTGTGTATAACTATAGGAATTAATTATGATTTTTATTAATCAACCATACCCATCAAACTATCCATAACCATGTCCATTACTTGCGGTGCAAGCTCAGAACCAAACTCGTCTTCAATTATTCCCATTATAAATTCATAGTTTTCCATATATCCGGCAACTCTGTCAGCTACTGTCGGATCAGTAACCACACCTTCAACATGAGCTGCTGTTTTTACGATATTTACGAACATTGCATTGTTAGATAAAATATCCATAACTTGATTAGGGTCAAGCTGTGTTTCTTCGTAATTATTTACAACTGCTTGTTCTTGTGCTTGTGATTCTTCAGCATTGTTTTCTTTCGGGCGTGCATAAAATCCGCCGATACCTGAAGTGTTACCTTGTCCTATTGCGCCTATTCCGTCTGCCATTTTTCTACTCCTTAAATTTTCTTTATTTTCTTTTACTCCATGTATATCGGCATTTTTTTTTAAAACTTTAGGATTTTTAGAAAAATTGTTACAAAAGTTTACATTTTATTCATCCACGCAATCTGAATAGAATTGCAACACCATTCATTTCTCTTGTATATATTTACAAATCAAACTGTGCATAGAATAATTTTTATAGATTAGAATTGTATATTCAATTAATAATAGAAAATCCAAAATAAAAAACCCTAATCTAAAAGAATAGGGTTCGGAATTTTTTTAATTAATTCCTCATGTGTAGAAGGTTAGTGTGTAGGTTGTATGAAAGGTTTGTGTTATGTGTTCTCTGTTAATATCCTTTGGATATATATATAAAGTATTTCTAAAGTATGAAATTGCTTAAAGTTTTATTTTTGTTACAAATGTTTACATTTATATATTAGTAAAAATTTAGCAAAAGTTTTTCTGCAAGAGCATTTTGACCCATAATAATAAATTGTTAATATTTGTAAATTTATACATAATTTTTGTGTACTTTATATTATATTTAGCTATAATATTTGTATATTGATAGGGAATAACACAGAGAGAGATTGTGTTTAATTGTGTCGTTTGAAAGGTTAGGGAATGGCTTTAACAGTTAGTACAAATTTGTCATCTATGATTGTGCAGAGAAACTTAAATGCTGCAACAAATTCATTGGATAAAGCAATAGAAAGAATGTCAACCGGATATAGAATAAATCACGCAGGTGATAATGCAGCAGGTTTTTCTATAGCAACTGATTGGAAAACAAAACTTGGTTCAATTGATGTAGCATCACAAAATGCCGCTATGGGATTAGATATGCTTACAACAGCAGAAGAAAATTATGCACTGTTAACAAGTCATATTCAGCGTGTAAGAGATTTGACAGAACAAGCTGCTAACGGCACATACGGCTCAGTTTCATTAGTTGCAATTCGTGCTGAAATACAAGCAAGGCTTGATGAAGTTGACAGAATAGCAAGCGGTACTGAATATAACGGTGTTAGTTTGATGAGCGGAAGCGGAACAGAGTTAAAACTTCAAGTTGGAATTACATCTGACTCAAACATAAGCCAAATAACATTAGACGCTGATATGTTTAAAGGTGCAAGCAGCATTACGCTTATCAAGAAATCTGACGGAAGTGCAGCTTCCGATAACAAAGAAATAGCAAAAGAATGTACAGGTGTAAGTATTGATAATGCAGGAGTGACAACTTATACTGCAGCAAACAATAAAGCTACGGCAATGTTAGCTAAGATTGATGCCGCTTTAACAGAAATTTCTGCGAGAGTAACCAAATTAGGTTCTGCGCAAAATAAGGTTGAATCAGCTATATCATCTTTAGATACGCAATCACAGAATATAACGTCATCTTTATCAACATTAAGAGATACTGATGTAGCGTCTGAGTCATCTGCGTATATTCAAGCACAAATTCTTCAGCAAGCTTCGGCAACTCTATTATCTACAGCAAACCAATTGCCGAGCGTAGCGTTGAATTTGATATAAAATTTTTAATAATTAATTTGTTGTTGATTGGGATATGTACTTATATGTGAGATTGAAGCAATTCAATCTCTTTTTATTTACAAAAATTTACATCTTAGATTAATTTTATTTACCTCTGTTTGTAATATAATAAAGCTAATAAGAGATGTTAGCTTTATTTTTGATTATAAGGAGGTCAAATGGGCAAAATAGAAATTACAAAGGAAATTGAAGAAAAATGCTGTGTACATCGCGGCGTTAAAGGTTCTCCTGCTCCAATTCCGCAAGAAGGCGAATGGACAAAATGTAAAGAAATTAAGGATATTTCAGGTTTAACTCACGGTTGTGGTTGTTGTGCTCCTCAACAAGGTACTTGCAAATTAACTCTTAATGTTAAAGAAGGTATTATACAAGAAGCACTTGTTGAAACAATCGGTTGTTCAGGTATGACTCACTCTGCTGCTATGGCAGGAGAAATTCTCCCCTGCAAAACAATTCTTGAAGCACTTAACACAGACCTTGTATGTGATGCTATTAACGTTGCAATGAGAGAATTATTCTTACA
>CAJOOA010000106.1 GCA_905236055.1 Candidatus Gastranaerophilales bacterium
AGGTCTTGGAGCATCATTGAGTAACGGTCAATTAACAATTACCGCCCAGAACGGTCATTATGTAACAGATATGTCACCGGATCTTGCGAGTGCATTAAATCTGCAAGTAGGTAATGGCTATTCTTATAATATAGATATTGAGACTTCAGATCCTTCTACAAGTACTGTCCAAGCAACCGGTGCTACGACTCTTGGCCAGCTTGGAATGAACGGTAATAGCTATATACTGAACTTTAGTAATGGCGCAAGTTATACTTTTAACAGCAGCAGTACGCTGAGTAGTGTAACATCAGCCCTTATGGATAATGGTTACAGTGTTAATGGTGTAACATCCGGTGCAGTTAATATTAATGGCGGTATGACTATTCATCCTACCGGCACGACATATATAACCTATTCTGATTTGGCTGGATTGGGTATAAGAGCTGGCGAAGGTTATTCTTATAATACCAATATTGCTAATGCAAACGGTAATACTACGTTTGAATCATTAGGTTTGGCTAGTGGTAACTATACCGTAAATATGGTTATATCTGAGACTGTTCCGGTATCATTTACTATTGGAGCTAACAATACTGTTAATAATTTTGTAAGCAGTTTTAATACCGCTTGTGGCAGTAATCTTTGTACATTACAAACCAATGGCTCTAATTGCTATTTAACTTTTGATGACAGTGTCGCAATCACCGGTATGGATCCGGCACTTGCATCTATTTTTGGTATTCAAATCGGTGAAGGAAGTTCATATACAACAAATCTAGTGTATAATGAACCGACAACAGTAACCCATAATGCTACTACCGGAACAACAATGGCACAGCTCGGCATGGGCCAAACCGGATATGTTTCTGTAAGCAATGGTTCTGTTGTAACTATTCAGACTTCAGATACGATTAATACCGTAATAGAAAAACTCGCAGGTGTAGGTGTTACTGCAACACTGGATACGGGTAAATTCACAATCGGGAAGAATACGGATGCAAACTATGTAACAAATATGTCTTCTTGGGTTTCCACAGCCCTTGGTGTTGAAGCCGGTGAAGGATATACTTATAACTCACATAGTGTATCTGCAAGTGCTAATTCAACACTCGCAAGTTTAGGTATGCAGGGTGACAGTGCAGTTATCAAAACAGATATCGCTACAATTACTGTAGATTCAACTGCTACAGTTCAACAACTTATTAATACCTTGAATGCCGCAACTACCGGCTTGAGCGCTTCACTAAATAATGGTATTCTTACAATAGGCCCGTCAAATGGACACTATCTATATTCGATGTCTTCTAACCTCAGCATTCTGCTTGGTATGGAAACCGGCTACGGTGAATCATATGGCGTTAATATAGTTGAAGAAGGTGTTACTACGAACACAATTAAAGCTACTACTTCTACTCAACTTTCTCAAATTGGTTTGAACGGAAATTATGTGGTTGGATTAAACAATGGCAACAGCGTTACTCTGACAGGTGCAAATACACTCGGTAATCTTAAGACATTCTTAGATGATAATGGCGTTACATTCTCGATTTCAAATGGTCAAATAACTGTAGGTGCAACAAATAATACAAACTATATTACATATTCAGACCTTTCCGGTATCGGTATAAGAGCTGGTGAAGGCAAATCATTTAATTCCACAACAAGTACGATTAATGCTACGACTGCAACGGCGCTTTCTACCCTGGGTCTTGCAGCAGGTCAGGATTTTTATATCAGAACTGACGGTGGTACAATTACTGTCAATAGTACCAATACAATTGGAAATATAATTACTGCCTTATCTGCAAAAGGTTTAAATGCATCATTAAATGG
The DNA here is from genome assembly GCA_905236055.1 of Candidatus Gastranaerophilales bacterium. Classification (GTDB taxonomy): domain Bacteria; phylum Cyanobacteriota; class Vampirovibrionia; order Gastranaerophilales; family Gastranaerophilaceae; genus CAG-196. The sequence goes on from CAJOOA010000106.1 coordinate 1,816, forward strand.
CCAAAATAAGTTAAAAATAACTCCTACGAGCGGACATTACATAGAATCTATGTCAGCTGATTTGGCATCAGTTCTGGGCAGTATTGATACTGGCTTGAATATTTCTTACAGAATAGTTGATGAAGTCACCAATACAGCAACAGCAACTGCAACTGCCGAAACAACATTTGGTGTACTCGGCTTGTCTAACAGCGGATTCTTGCTCACAAACGACGGAAGAACTGTAACAGCAGAAGTTGGTGATACGATAAGCAGCTTTAGAACAAAACTATCTAATGTTGGTGTTTCTTCATCTTACAATGCTTCGACAGGTATCTTTACTATAGGTAACTCTGGCGATACGAACTTTGTTACAGGAATCAGCCAAAACTTACAGGCGGTTTTGGGCAATGTTCTTATTGGTGAAAACGCAACATATTCTGTCGGAACTCATGAGGAATATGAATATGAAACAATTCATACCCCGACGACAATAACAACTGATCAAACATTTGGAGATATTGGTGTTACGCAGCAAAGTATCTTAAGTCTCTCTAATGGTCAATCAGTTACTGTAAATTCAAGCACAACAATAGGAAGCTTCCTGTCTGATATTAGTAGCAAAGGCATTACCGCAACACTCAGCAATGGACTTGTTAACCTTAAACCGCAAGGAAGTACTTATATAACCGGTTATACAGGTCAGAATATCCTCGCTGAATTGAATATGGTCGGAACTCCTTATAGTGTTTCAGATGGCACTCTTGCTAATGCTAAGCTCAAAGATTTGGTTGATGGTTCTGGTACGGCATTAGGAATTACTTCCGGTAATATAAAAGTTTATAAAAATGGTATAGCAAGTACAATAGCTATAGATAACAATACAACACTCGAAGATTTGGCAACTCGTTTGAGTAATTATAATATTCAAATGGTTTATAGTTCAGGTAATAATGGTAAAATATACTTTACAAGTACGGGTGATAGCTATTTGAGTGAGGTCTCCGGCGGTACTAACTTGTTAACGGCACTTGGTGCTGCTACTTGGACTGCAAATAAAGCTACTTCTTCTCAATCTCTTGAATATGAAGTTGGCTCAAATGAAGTTATATCAGGCGATACTAAACTTGTTAATCTCAAGACTTCAAGTGGTACATCGCTCGGCATTACTGCAGGGAAATACAAAATTAAAGCCGCAGGCATTAGCTACGAAGGCACAATTACCGCATCAACAAGTGTTAACGACTTCTTTACTGAGATTGCTCGCTACGGTATTACGGGCAGCATAAATTCAGACGGACAAATTACGTTAAATACTTCTAATGATGATACTTATCTCGAAAAGGCAAATGGTGCGTCAGGATATTCTAATGTGGTTGATACGTTATTCCCAAGTTGGACATTCGGAAATATCTATATTTCTGACAATATGGATGTTACAACCGTAACCACAGTCAATATGACTAGTGAAACTAAACTCAGTGATATTGATCAAGGCACTTATAAAGCCGGTAAAGTTGTTATAAGCAACAGAAATACAGGTGATACGGTTATTGAACTTGCGCAGGATGCCACAGTAGGCGACTTTATGGCAGCCCTTTCTTATCACGGATTTAATGCATATATAGAAAATGGTAGATTGATTGCAAGAAATGACGGTTATACTACATTGAAGAATTACTCTGTTCCTTCTCAGGCGTCAAATGTACTTGATTTACTAGGTTTCGACAATACGTCAGCTTGGGAACAACCGGGATATTATTCAGGAGCTACCCAAACTGCAACAACTTACCATACTGTACTTGAAGCCGCTACAAGAGAAACTAAGCTTTCTAACTTAAGAGATGCGTCAGGTACAAGTCTTGGAATTACTACGGGTAAATATGTTGCATACAGTAACGGTGTAGCTCATACTGTAAACTTGAGCAGTACTGATATCACGCTTGATAGCTTTATGAATACTCTTGCCGGCTTTGGCATTAGCACAATATTTGATACACAAGATGGACAATCAGTATTAAAACTAGTTGGTTCAGGCGATTCCCACGTTGCAAGTGCTTCTGGCCCAGATGCTTCTAACGTTATCCAAAAATTATTCGGTAATGGTGCGCCATCAACATTATATAATTATCAGGGTTATGAACAAACAACGGAAATTGTTTCTACAACGGTTATTGCAACTCTTGGAACTTCGTTATCCGATTACGATCACGGAAACGTTAAATCTGAAGGCATATTTGCCTTGACCGTAGATGGTATCTATAGTGAAATTAACATAACTTCTTATGAAACATTTGGTTCATTAATAGAAAAATTTGAACGTGCCGGAGTTCAGGCAAGTTTGACAGATGGTGTATTACGACTTGAAACTGGTAACAAAACATTTGTTGTAGATGAAGAAAATACAACTTCAAATCTCATTTCCAACTTAGGTCTTTACTATAGTAACAATTTGGGCGGTTTTGCAGCGAGTGCAGCACCGGTAACACAAACAACAACTACGATTGAAGACAGAACATTGTCTGTCGCAAAATATGCTGATTATGATACTCAACTCGGCTTACTCAATATTTCATCGGGTACATTGTCTATATACAGAAATGGTGCTAAACAGTTGATTACAATCGATAATACAGAAACATTCAGTCAATTACGTGCAAGAATCAGAGATGCATTTGGTGATGTTGATATTGACTTTAACAAAGGCAAATTAAGATTCTTCTCCACAACAGAAGGTATTGATGTTCAAGTCGGTTCATCGAATGATACATCTAATATGTCATCGATTTGTGGCTTCTCTCAGGACGAAGATGGTTATATAGTAAGCGCAAGAGAACTATATAAGGTAAATGCTTCTTCTGTCATTACTACTGCAGATCTATTCAGATATGGTGATGTAACTGAAGGTACGTTTATAATTGGTGATGAAACCTTTACAATAACAAGTGCTACTACTATTCAAAATATTGTATCGCAGATAAATTCTTCTGAGAAAGCAAATGCAAGCGCATATTGGGATTCTGTCGACGGCAAACTCGTTATTTCTTCAAGATCAACTGGTGCGTCAATGGTTAATATTGAAGCAGGAACATCTAACTTCACCGATATACTAGGACTTACGGCATCAGAATGGAATAATGATGGAAGCGTTAAAGTCACTAGAATTAAACTTGAGTCTCAAGAATTGGGTAATAATGCAAGCTTCTCAATTAACGGAACTAACTTCCAATCTGCTTCAAATGTTATAACTAGTGATGTATCAAGAATTCAGGGCTTAACGATTAACCTTAAGAGTGCATCTGCAGGCGATACTGTTACTATTACAGTTGGAAAAGATGCTGAAGCGGTTACTGAGGCAGTAGGAGAATTCGTTGAAGCGTACAACGACCTAGTTGACAATGTTGATACAGAATTATCGTCAGGAGTTCTAAAAGATCAAAGTACTCTCAAATTAATAAGACAACAAATTAGAAATCTCCTCATGAATACATTCTCTGGAGCAACAACGTTCAGAAATCTTGCAGCATTGGGTATTTCAACTAGCGCAGGAAATACAGTAACAGGAGGTGATGTATCGGCTGCCGGAATTGAATATCTATACTTCGATACAGAAAAATTCTTGGAAGGTTACAATAAAGATCCTGATGCGGTTAAGAATATGCTTGTCGGAACTGATAATGCTCCTGGTATACTTCTCCAAATAGAAAATATTGTTGAAAATGCTCTTGCAACAGGTACCGGCTACTTCTCTGTCGCAGATAAGTCATACAGTGACAAGATAACATCTATTAATGAGAAAATTAAAAAAGCAAATCAGGCAATTGAGGCATACAGAGCAAGATTAGAGAGCAAGTTCCAGTCAATGGATTTGTTGATTTCTCAAATGCAAAATCAATACAATTCCTTCTTGAGCGGTTCTGCAACTTCTGCTGTAACATCTTATTTTAGCTAAGGATTGCTTGTCAAATAATTGATTACCCTATTTAATTTTTCATCTTTGGGTATTTCAAGTACAATTCTTTCATTTGTAAACGGTTTGGTGAATTCTAGCTTATATGCTTGAAGAACCTGTTCATCTGTTTTAATTTTCATCTTTCCGAAACCATACAGCGTGTCATTGTATATGGGATGCCCGATTGAGGAAAGGTGAACCCTGATTTGATGTGTTCTTCCCGTAATTAGTGTAACTTCTATAAGAGTTGCATCTTTGAACCTTTTTATAACTTTAACTATAGAATGACTTTCTTTGCCGTCTTCTCTGATGGTTTGTTTATGTGGCTGTGTTGGATGACGGCCTATAGGTGAATTAATTTCGAATTCGTCTTGTTCTATAATTCCTTTTACAATTGCTATATATTGTTTTTTGAAATGCTTATTTTTCATTTCATTTACTAAAAATTCATGGGTTTTATTATTTTTAGCAATCATGATGAGCCCAGATGTGTTTCGGTCAAGTCGGTGAATGATTCCGCGTCTTAAATCTCCGTTTATATCTGAAAGATTTTCACCATATTTGAATAATAGGGCGTTTACAAGTGTGCCTGTGAATTCTTGTGTAGTAGGGTGCGTAAGCATTCCGGACGGCTTATTTATTATCGCCATATTTTCATCTTCCCATACAATATCAAGTGGAATATTTTCTGGATTTATTCTGAGGGTTTCTGTAAATTCAGGTTCATCTATATTAACTATGTCATTTTCTTTAAGGCAAAAAGAAGGTTTTATTTGATTGTCATTTACTTTTACTAATCCATCTCTTATTAATTTTTGTATCTTTGAACGGGATAAATTTGGCATAATATAAGCCAAATATAAATCTACTCTTGTATTTTCGGTTTGTTCGTCAATTATAAATTTCATGCTATTTTCTAAGATATTTGTTTTTAATTATAATAACAATGAGTGCAAAAACTCCGATATTTATAAATATATCAGATATATTAAATACCGGAAAGTTGATAAAATTTAGTTTTATGTAATCTCGAACATATCCCAAATATATTCTTTCTGCCAAATTGCAACTAATTCCCGCTACGAGCAAGGCAGCCCAAAAACAAGCAATGGAGGAAAATTTTTCAATATCTTTTATACCGTAAATAATTATGCCTAAAATGGCAGCAATTGCAAATACGATTAATATAATAGGTGCATTTTCAAGTAAACTAAAAGCGGCGCCTGTATTTTGAACGAATATTATTTCAAAAAAACGATCGTAAGCTTGAGGTAAAGGATAGTGAATAATTAAATTCGAAAAATAAAAATCGAAAATCATAAAAAATATTACTGCTGACGTAAAATATATTATTTTACTTAATTTACTCATTTATACTCTCATCAACTTTCTCAGGTAGTACATTCACCCGTCTGATTACATATCCGAAACCGGTTAAACTCATCTTTATGCTTAAATCACTTATATCTGTTTGAGTTAAGCCGATTGAGGCAATTACATATTCATTTAGGTGGTCATTGTTTGCCGTAAAAAGTCGCTCTAATATGTGATCTTCCGGCATTGCCCTAAATACTTCTTTTGTTTTTGGCTGGGGGTATTCAACTTTGTCTGCGGCAATAGATGCAATCGCTACCATATTTTGAGGCGTAATAAATTCCAGCGATGCAGTGTATTCTTCATTCGCCGTAACGCAAGTTGGTACAGAGAGTTTTATATCCAAATTTTTTGCTTCACCATAAAGCATTTTTGTTGTTTCGTCTAAAACAGAGTCAGATATTACTCTCCATTTGCCGTCTACCTTTTTTAAATAGTAGGTGCTTTCAGACTGGCTGTTCAGTTCACCGGTACAATTCCCGTTGAACTTTAAATTCGCATTGGTGTATTCGGTAACATTTACGATTGCGTCATTTTGGTTAACAGAGATGTCTTTTATTTTGACGTCATAGCGCAAGTTATTGTATGTTGACCAAATATCTTTCACCAAATCTGAATACATTTTTAAATCAAAACCATCAGAATTTACATAATTTTTATCAAATGTTGAAATAAATTTGTCGAAGTTTCCTTTGTTTGCATACTTGAATTGTGAAATTATAACATTTTTAACAGCATTTTCCGGTGACCTGAAGCAATGTGCATTTACAGGTGCTACGATTATAACGAAAATTATTAAAGCGAATATTTTTCTCATAGTATTGATTATACTCTAAAATACTTTTTCTATAAATAATTCATACAGTGTAGTAAATGTATATTTATCTTTAATGCTATATGTGATATAATTTATCCAGTACCAGCATTAACATGGAGCGTATATGATATCTGTAGAATTAGATGACGAATTTTTAGATTTGTTTTTTGATATAACAAACTCTAACAGACCTCAAAATATTGATTTATCTGTCTTGAAAGGACAACTAATAAATATTGTAGATACATTACAAGATCTTAATAAAAATGCTAAAAAACCTATTATTAGCAAGGCACTTGGCAATGAAGAGGTTGAATTATCATCTGCTCCCGCAATACTTGTTATCGATGACCTAGGTGTAATTACCTATCAACTTAAGATTTTGTTATCGGATTTTGATATGGAGGTTGATTGTTCCCAGGAAATATACGATGCTGTAGGAAAATTTAAAAGCAAAAATTATAAGTATGTTGTTATGGATTTGTTTATCCCTACCGAGCGTGAAGGTTTTATATTGTTGACAGAGCTCAAAAAAATGGCAACTTCAATGAACAGACAAACGGTTATTGGTATAATAACTGCATCTCCAAGAAAAGAAATAGAACAGCAATGTAAAGACAAGGGAGCTGATTTCTTCTTGGAAAAAAGTAATGATTGGCAATTTAAGTTAAAGAACACCATATCGGAGTATATTAACAGCGAAAAAGGAGACGAGGATAACTGGTAAGTGTTCCCCCTGCATAGTTTAATATCTTTTTAAAATTGCTCTAAAAATCTTTTATCGTTATTAAAAAACAGTCTTATGTCATCAATAGCATATTTTAGCATTGCAAGACGTTCGACTCCCATTCCGAAAGCAAAGCCGGTATAAACGTCAGGGTCAATTCCTACGCCTTTAAGCACATTAACATCAACCATTCCGCATCCTAACACTTCCAACCATCCCGTTCCGCTGCAAGTTCTGCATCCTTTACCTTGGCACATAATGCACTGAACATCAACTTCTGCAGATGGTTCGGTAAATGGGAAGAAGCTGCTTCTGAATCTTGTAGGGCGTGACGCTCCGAAATATTGGCGTATAAATTCATTAAGGACACCTTTTAAATCGCCAAATGTAATGTCTTTATCAACATAAAGCCCCTCAATTTGGTGGAAAAAGTTATTTTTTCTGGCATTAATATTTTCATTTCTATAAACTCTTCCGGGTGCGATAACCTTGATAGGAGGTTTTTTGTTTTCCATAACATGTATCTGAGCACCCGATGTTTGGCTCCTTAAAACCACATTGCTAGCAACTTTTGAATAAAATGTATCTTGCACATCTCTCGCGGGGTGGTCTTTTGGAACATTAAGCATATCAAAATTATAGTATTCGGTTTCAACTTCCGGTGATAAGGACGGTTCAGCCACAGAAAATCCCAAATTTTGGAATATTGTAACAATTTCATTGGTGGTCTGCGTCAGGGGGTGTATCTTGCCGACAGGGGTTCTTTTGCCGCTCAAAGTTATATCGAGCCGGTCTTTTTTTAGTTTTTCATTTAATTCATTTGTATAAAAAATATCATGTTTTTGTTTTAAGCGATTCTCCAAATCTTCATTTATTTGATTTGCAAGGGCGCCAACCGTTCTTTTTTCTTCGTCGCTTAAGTCTTTTAGCCCTTTTTTAATTGAATTAAATTCCCCTTTTCTGCTAAGGTATTTAAGTCGGATTCCGTCTAAATCATTAATAGTTTTAGCGTTTTCAATATCAGTTTTTGCAGAATTATAAATATTTTCAAGTTGTGCCTTCATATTGTAAAATCTCCCTTTACTTTATGTTATCGCAATTAAGGTTAAATGTAAAATATAAATTATTTGTTTAGGGCATTTTCGAGGGCTTTTTCCAATACTTTAATCTTTGATTCCAACACCTTAACTTTCGCTTCTGCTTCGTCTGAGGATACGGATTCCTTTTCCAATTCCCTTTTGTACGAAATTATCTTATCATTTTTTGAATTTAGTTTTAACATCATTAAAAATATACCGAATATGATACCGGCAAAAAATATGCCCATGTATAAATATTTTCCGCTCAGGTATGCATAACTGCCATATCCTAAAACTAGTGACAAGAGTAATATAAACAAATTAATGAAAAATTTTTGCATCATTTTACCTTTATATTCTTTACCTGAGCAATTATACTTCAAATAGTAAATTTATGCTATTATATAAATGAAATCCGACTAAAGGCAATACGAAATGGCTGATGAAGATAAACAGTTTGAGGCGACTCAGCAAAAACTTGAAAGAGCAAGAAAAGAAGGGCAAGTTGTAAAATCTAAAGATGTTTCGACTGCAATTTCTCTTCTCATAATGTTTACCTTCATAAATATGATGGCACCAATAATATGGCAGGCAATTGTAGGCCTTTTCAGGACATTGTATGAGCAGATACCGAATCATACGCTTGATGAAATAGGTATTACATATATTCTTACAGTAACACTTATCCCGGCTTGTCTGATAATAGGATCAATTCTTTTTGTCGCAGCTTTCATTGCTATATTGGGCGATTTTATGCAGGTCGGCCCATTAGTTACCGTTACACCGCTTGTTCCAAAGTTGGATAAATTAAATCCTACAAAGTATTTTAAGAACTTATTTCAGGTTAAAACACTCTTTGAACTTGGGAAAAACATAGTCAAAGTTTTGGTATTAGGGCTTGTCGGATGGTCTGTATATAGCAAACATTTACCTACGATTCTTGGATTGGCGGCAATTGATAATAATTTTGCTGTTATGATCGAGTTCGGAAAACTAATGGTAGAATTTATCTATAAGGCCTGCATTGCGTTCTTGGTAATAGCAGCCGCAGATTATGGCGTGACGAAGTGGAAGTTTTTGCAAGATCAAAAAATGTCGTTTAAAGAAATTAAAGACGAATATAAAAACTCTGAAGGTGATCCGCATGTGAAAGCGGCTTTAAGACAACGGCGTATGCAGATGCTTCAAAGAGGAGCAATGGATTCTGTTCCTGATGCGGATTTTGTAGTTAGAAACCCGATCCATGTCGCCTGTGCTTTAAAATATGATGCAGAAACTATGCAATCCCCGACGTTGACTGCAAAAGGGACTGAGCTTATTGCCAAGCAGATTATAGAAATAGCACAAAAGCATAATGTCCCCGTTATTGATAATCCGCCGGTTGCAAGAGCTCTTTTCAGAATGGTAGATCTTAACCAACAAATTCCGCCGGAATTATATAAGGCCGTTGCAGAAATATTACTGTTTGTTTATGGCTTGAAAAATAATCAAAATCAAGGTAATATTAAATAAGGTTGTTCAAATGGCAGTTATGGATGAGAAGACTTTAATAACTCAATACCTTGGTATTGTACAAAAAATAGCGAGAGTTGAGCACAGACGTATACCTAACCACATGATTGAATATGAAGAATTAGTGAGCATAGGTATAATTGCCGTGCAAACATTAATCAAAGGTAAATCTCCTGAACAACTAGAGCGTTATAATGAGGCCTATATAGGAACAGCCGTAAGATGGGCTATAAGAAATGAGTTGCGCCACAGATATAAATGGTACACTTTGAAGCATAAAACTGATGAATCGGATGCATATACGGAAGATTCAGCAGAGGAAGATTCACTAGATGATTCAGATGACATGGGTTTTGCAATATCTCCTGCAAAAGTTCGTGAGGCCGTTTATGAAACCATCTTATCTATAGACGGACTGGCTGCTGCAGCATCAGATAATGCGTCTCCTTTCGATTTTATAAAAGATCCTTCAGCCATGCCGGATGAAAAAGCCGAGATAGTTGAAATGAGTAAATTAATTAAGCAAGCGATTGCTCAATTACCCCAAAAAGAAAGAACTGTTGTTGAATACCGTTTTTATAGGAATATGCAGGCAAAAGACATAGCCGTAATGGTAGGTCTTTCTCCGTCAAGAATAACCAGAATTATACAATTTTCCCTCAACCAAATAAGAGAGTATCTAAAATCAAGAGGAAGAGAGGATTACTAGAAAATCATCCTTTATATGCAAATAGCAGTCCTCCGGGAATATCTAAAATTTCCCACTGGAAATTTTTGTCTGCATCTACTGCATCAATAAATGATTGAACTTTATCCGGATGTGTTGTTATATTATCTGCAACAATCAGCGACTTGTTCATAAGGTGTGGCTTAATAAGCTCAAAATATTCAACATATTCAGCTTTGTTTGCATCAATAAATATAAAATCAAATAGTTCATCAGGACCGAGTGCCTTTAGTATCTTAATAGCAGAACCTTGAAGCGTGCGTGTGATATCTATAACTCCGCATTTTTTAAAATTTTCAATAGCAATAGATTGACGCTTATCGAAATATTCAATTGTGGTAAATTTACCGCCTGTAGTCTTTAGGGCTTTTGTAATCCATAATCCCGAATATCCGTTGGATGTTCCTATTTCCAGTGCGGATTTTACCCCCATTGCTTTTACAAGTGTATTAATAAGTATACCTGTTTTGCGTGATATATTCCAAAACTCTTTTTGAGTTTTTTCGAGTTCGATCAACGTTTGCGATGTTATTTCATCAAATGTAATGTTCATTTCGGGGAATTACCTATTCAAATAGTTTTATTTTATTTGAGATTCTAACATCTTTTAACGGAATATTAACGTAATAAGTTTTAACTAAACTTCCGTTTTTTAAATCAATTATTGAATAATTATTAAGCTTCACATCGGTGGCAATAGCGTAATTTGTTCCACGAATCGGGTTAAGCTTTGAGGAAAATCCATCTTGCGGAAGTTGTATTTTACCTATAAAAGCTTCTTTTTCTGTATCAAATATCCTAATTATGTTGTTTTGGGCGCATAAAATATATATAAGCTTCCCGTAACTAAGCATTGCTACAGGTTTATTGTCAATCATGTATTCGTGTTCTAAGCTTAGAGTATCATAATTTACAACAGCGATTCTGTTTTTAGTTCTGCTTGCGATGAACAGTTTATTATCCATATACATTAAAGCTGATATATTGGGTATTCTGCCTATATTTTTTAATGCATATCCGTTATTTGTTTCTATTGACCAAATTTCATTCTTCATTTTATCAACGTAAAATATTTTGTCTTCTGCAAACAGAAATTTTTCACAATAACCGTTTACTCTTATTTTTTGAATAAGTGACATTGTATTAAGGTCAATAACAAAGATTACAGATGATTTAGGTGCTGTTATATATGCTTTATTTTTTGCTTCATCAATTATGATTTCGTCAGGATTAGTCCCAAGAGGAATTTGTTTGATAAACCTTGAATCAGCTACCGATACGATGTCCAAAAACGGTCTTTCATATAGTGTTACTAGTAAAAACTTACCGTCTTTTACCGGCTCAATATTAATCGGTATAGATTTTTGTGCTAAAGCATACGTAGGTGAAACTGAGGCCGGCTCAAGTACTTGTATATTTTTAGAATAATTTGTCGTAATGTATATAATTTTATTCTTCAATAACGGAATCATTTCCTGCTTGCCGATTTTATTATTTTCAGCCAAAAATTCTTCAAAACTTTCTTTTATATTGATCTTTAAAATATCTTCGTTTTGAGTGTCCACATTTAAATTCCCTATAATTCCTTTTAAATTTTCAGGTATTATAAGACCTGACGGAACAAGCATGTCTTGCGGTAGCAAACCGGTTCTGACTTGCAATGGAGGATTAGCCATATGTAAAATTGTTTTTCTCCCGTTTCCGTCAGAGAAGACTTTTAATAAAACGAAATCATTATTAAATACAATAACATCAGCTTTTGATGCAAGGTCTTTGTTCGCAGGAATGGAAGATTTTATTTTAAGGGTTTGTACATCGGAGAATAAAGACGGAAAAAGCGGCAGATAGATTGTATTATCAGGTAATGTTACAACGCCGTCAAACCTTATATCTGCGCCCGGTACATTTGTTTTTATATATTTGGCAACATCTTCCGGTATATTGGCGGCAAAAACTGTTGTACACATCAAAAATACAATTCCCATAAATATAAGTATCTTGCGCACAATAAATCTCCCAATATTCCTAATGATTATTTTATCACAATTAATTATTATTTAAAAACCCCTTTTATTTTTTCACCAACGGACTCTTGTTTTTTATTTTGAATTTCATACAATTTCTTGTATAACAATTTTTCTTCATTGGATATATGAGTGGGGGTTTTTATGTCTATAACAACAATATGGTCACCCCTTACGGATGGCTTGGATATATTTGTTATGCCTGCCCCTTTAATTTTCACCGTTTCGCTGTTTTGTATTCCTGCAGGTACAGAAACATCTCTATCTCCGTCAAGAGTTTTTATCTTGATAATGTCTCCAAGAACTGCCTGTGCAGGAGATATTTCAAGTTTTGTAAATACGTTTATACCATCTCTTTTGTAATAATCTGAAGGTTTAACGTAAATAACGATGTATAAATCACCTGCGATACCGCCGTTAATTCCGGCATCCCCTTCATGAGATAATCTCATTTTAGAGCCGTTATCAACACCTGCCGGTATTTTAATCTCAAGTTTCTTTTCAATGTTTTTTCTGCCTTGTCCGTTGCAATCGGGACATGGTTCTGAGATTACAGTACCTTTACCATGGCAGTGGGGGCAAGTTACTATTTGAGTGAAATGCCCGAGTACTGTTCTTGTGGTTTGCTGTATACTACCTCTGCCGTTGCATGTGGAACATGTTTGTGGCGTTGCTCCATCTTTTGCACCGGTACCGTTGCAAGTATGGCATGTTTCTAAGTGGTCTATTTTAATTTCTCTTGTCATGCCTCTAACGGCGTCTTCAAAGTCAATTTCAATATCAAGTCGTAAATCATCTCCTCTCTGAGGTGCGTTAGGATCTCGTCTTGATGGTCCGCCGAATCCAAAACCACCGCCGAAGAAAGAATTGAATATTTCTTCCAAATCGCCAAAGCCATTAGCAAATGGCCCTGCTGTATTAAATCCGGCATTCTGCAAGCCGTCTTCACCATATCTGTCGTATGTGGCACGCTTTTCATCATCCATTAAGGTTTCATAAGCTTTACCAAGTTCTTTAAATTTTGCTTCGGCATCCGGGGATTTGTTTATATCGGGATGCCACTTCCGTGCCATTTGTCTAAAAGCGCTTTTTATCTCATCTTTTGTGGCGTTTTTTGATACGCCTAATATTTCATAATAATCTGCCATTCTGTTTTTCCGTAATATCCCTTTAATATATTTATTCTTCAGCTGTAGCTACATTTACTAGTGTAGGTCGGAGGACTTTATCCCCTAATTTGTATCCCTTTTGTAATTCTGCAACAATAGTATGTTCCGGCTGCTCTGCCGTAGGAGTTTGCATAACGGCTTCATGCAAATTAGGATCAAATTCTTCACCTATTGCTTTAATCGTTTCAAGTCCAATTTTACTCATTACATCATAGAAATTCTTATACGCAAGATTGTAACATTCTTTAACTTTTTCGCAATCATCAACTGTTTCTATTGCTTTCAGTCCTCTTTCAAAATTGTCCATAACCTCAAGTAGCTTTGTAACGGTAGATTCAGCACCGTATTTAAGAAGAGCTTCTCTTTCTTGTGCTTGGCGCTTCCTGAAATTGTCAAAATCAGCTGCCAATCTTATATATTGGTCATTTAGTTTTTCATATTTTTCTTGCCATTCATTTTTCGTTTCTGCGGGTTCCTGATTATTGGCTTTTTCTTCAATATCTTTATCTTCAGATTGTGTATCTGATTCGGTTTCTTCTACATCTTCTATTTCTATATCTTTAGTATCATTCTCTTTTGACTGCTCAAAAGCTTTTTTAAACGGATTTTCCATTGTTTCCTCCCTTATACATGATTATATATTATAATTATACGTTTTCAAATTCTAAACAATCGGAATTTTTATTTTTTTTTAACATTCTATGCTAAAATTGTTAAAGGAGGAGTTTTTATGAGAATTGACGGAAGAAAAAATAATCAATTAAGAGAGATAAGTTTTACCCATAACTTTACTAAGCATGCGCCAGGTTCAGTTTTGGTTGAATTTGGTGATACAAAAGTCATTGTTACGGCTTCTGTTGACTTAAAAAAGCCCAAATGGATGGATGATGAAGATAACAGGGGTTGGGTTACTGCAGAGTATTCGCTTCTGCCTTCTGCGACAAATACTCGCTGCAAAAGAGAAAGAGAAAAGGTCTCGGGCAGAACCCATGAAATACAAAGATTAATCGGAAGAAGTTTGAGGGCTTGTGTAGATTTAGAAAAAATGCCTAAAATGACGATAACGATTGATGCTGATGTTATACAAGCTGATGGCGGAACTCGAACGGCAAGCATTTGTGGAGGTTATTTGGCGCTAAAAGATGCCGTGGAAAAACTCATTCAGTCGGGAGATTTAGCAGAAAATCCTATAATTGAGCCGATTGCTGCGATTTCTATAGGCATAGTTGATGGTGAAATTATGCTTGACTTATGTTATGAAGAAGATTCGCATGCGCAAGTGGATTCCAATGTGATTTTAACTAAGAGCGGTAAAATTGTTGATTTTCAAACAACATCTGAGGGTGAACCTTACGAATATGAAAAAATGCTTGAATTGTTTGATGTTGCAAAAGAAGGAATTAATAAAATTATTGCAATGTATTAAATAATCTTGTCTTTACTGTATAAAACGCTTGTATTATAATATTGTCAAGGTGAGGGAAGAGTAGTATGGAAAATCAAAAAATTGCTGTTATAGGTTTTGGAATGTGGGGCAGAAATATTGTCCGCAATTTTTATAATCTAAAAGTTTTGGATGTTGTTTGTGACCTTGATGACGAATCTTTGAAAACGGTCAGAGAACAATTTCCTGGCGTAAGAACAACAAAAGATTTTAATGAAATTATAAATGATAAAAGCATAACAAGTGTTGCTGTTGTTACTCCGAGTCATACACACTTTAAAATAGTTAAGGCAATGCTTGAAGCAGGTAAAAATGTATACGTTGAAAAACCAATTTCTACTGTTGCGGAAGAAGCAAGAGTATTGACTCAGGTTGCTGAAGAAAAGGGCTTAATATTAATGGTGGGGCATCTTTTACTTTACCATCCTGCTGTAAATCGGCTAAAAATGCTTATTGAAGAAGGTGTTTTGGGTGAACTTGTTTATGCTCAGAGTGATAGATTGAACGTAAATTATCATAAAAATGACAGAAGTGTTATGTGGGATTTAGCTCCGCATGATGTCTCTATGATTGCATATGCAACCGGAAAAGATCCTGTAAAGGTGATTTCTGCTGTGGGATGTTCAACTGACAGAAATGAGATTATGGATATAACCCATATTACTATTGAGTTTGAAGATGGAATGACAGCTCAGATTTCGGATAGTTGGATAACTCCTCAAAAACATGTAACGCTGCTTGTCAGAGGAACAAAAGCCACAGCTATATTTGATGATACTTTGCCTAATAATAAACTGAAAGTTTATGACAACTTTATTCCAGCAAATACTCAGGACTATCCTGTTGATTATCTTGAAATTGAGCCACTTAAACTTGAATGCCAGCACTTTGTTCACTGCTGTGCAACAGGGCAAAAAGCTCGTTCTGACGGTGAAAACGGATTTAAAGTTATAAGTATATTGGAAGAAGCTGAAAAAATGATGCTTGGTTCAAAAGTAGAAGATTTAAACAAGAAAGATTTTGCTCTTTCAAGAATGAAGGGTTAGTGGAAAGGAACAAGGGGTAAGTAATGAAAATCTCACCAATCACAAATAATAATGTAGTGTCGAAAGGTTCATTGTCATACAAAATTGAAACATTGACCGGTTCATATGCAAAGGCATTAAATGAAAGTCACTTTCTCGCCAACAATAGTTCAGCAGGGTTTCGTTATTTACCGACTCTGTTTTCTTTGTTTGCTATTGATGCATTAAAACGTGCCGGCATTGTTATGGGTAATTTGAAAACAATAATGAGCCGTTATGGGAAAACCTGTGAATTGACTTATGAGGTCAGTAAAAAGGACCCGAGTAAACATCTTTTTATGATAAAAAGCTGTAATTCCGACCATGTTGAGGCAATAGGAACAATAAAACTAAATAAAGAAAATTATAATGAGGATTTTAAAATATTAAGTGATTTTACAAACAATAAATTGGCAATGCTTGATCCATATAAGGTAAATTTAAAATTTAGAACTATGCGCCATGAAAATATGGCGGGAGGGGCTTCTTTTGCACCGGAAAGGAAAATTTGGTTTATAGAAGATGAATTGAAGCCAATGCCTGATAAGATTGACTGGTCGTTGTGTGATGAAAAAAAATTAAACCCTACAATAGCAGAAGTTTGGGATGAACTTAATAAATTTAAAAAAGAATTTAATTTAGATAAA
>CAJOOA010000107.1 GCA_905236055.1 Candidatus Gastranaerophilales bacterium
GATATAAGTGTTTAAGAGTCGTGATATGGGAAGAGCTATTGCCGTTAAAAGATGGACACCTACGGCTTTGGAATGTTATAAACGTGGCTGCAATTGTGAGGGCTGTTTTTACAGCGATTTTTTCAGTGCAACTGCACAAAAATGTCAGATGAAAGCAGCAGTATTGGAATTAGTACGTACAATCGGCACGCCCAATGTAGAATTACCTCAGGTTTTGGAATATTAGAGGTAATATAACAACTTATTTACATATACAGACATTTTATACTTTAAAAATGTCTTGAGATGTTGTACAATGAATAAGTAGACATTAGGAGGTGTAAATGTATATACACGTAAACGGAAAAAACATTGAAATCACTGAAGCAATTAAAGCTTATGTAAAAGAAAAACTCGGCAAGGTGGTTAACCACTATGACCAAATTACAGGTATGGACGTAATTCTGTCTGTAATTAAGAATCCTGCTGCTACAGGCAAGCATGTCGCTGAGGTTTCGTGCAAAACTAATATAGGTGTAATTCGTTGTGAAGAATCGGCTGAATCTATGTACGAAAGCATTGATCTTCTTGCTGATAAACTTGACAGACAAGTTAAAAAAGTTAAGAGCAAATCTTTATATTCAGACAAATCTTCAATACGAAATACAGAAATGAAGAAAGAAGCTTTAGACGAAGCTGATGCTGATGCAGAGCCAGTTGAAAGCTAAAAATATTTTATAATGAGAATTATTAAAATTCGCCGGCATGAGTATTTCGGTCGGCGATTTTTCTTTTGCTTTAATTTAAACGGTTTTGGCTATACAAAACTTAACATATCCACAATATCGGGCTCTTTACGGGTATAATTGTATAAAAACAAGGTTCTATTATGGAAGTGAATGAGCAAAGTAGTAAAGAAATAAAGGTTTCGGTTATTGTACCGGCTTTTAATGTTGAAAAATATAT
Source organism: Candidatus Gastranaerophilales bacterium (assembly GCA_905236055.1). GTDB lineage: Bacteria > Cyanobacteriota > Vampirovibrionia > Gastranaerophilales > Gastranaerophilaceae > CAG-196. The sequence continues at coordinate 946 of CAJOOA010000107.1, forward strand.
TGAAAAATGCATTAATTCTTTGCTGGAACAAACTCTTAAAGAAATTGAAGTAATTATTATTGATGACGGTTCAACGGATAGAACCGGCGAAATCATTACAGAGTTTGCAAAGAAAGATGACAGAATAATTTTTTTACGTCAGGACAATCGAGGACCGTCTGCAGCAAGAAATCATGGTATGGAAATTGCAAAAGGAAAGTATATTTCTTTTGTGGATTCGGACGATTGGATTGATGAAGATTTTTTGGAAAAACTTTATAATTCCGCTTCTAAACGTGGTGCAGATATCACTTGCGCTACAGCGATGAGAAAACGTGAACATTCTGAAAAATACAGAGTTTTTTACGGAGAAGAGAAACAATACACAACTCTCAAAGAGAAAATAGAAGTATGCGGTATCCCAAACAGTTGTTATGTATGGAATAAGCTTTACAGATCCGATTTAATACATGGGAAAAGGTTTAAAGAAGGAGTTTATTTTGAAGATATGTTGTGGCTTCCGGAAGTTATCAAGTCTTCAAACCTTCTTGTAACGGTTCCGAATACCCAGTATTATTACCGTGCCAACAGTACTTCTATTGTAAAGAAAAATTCCGATAAAAAACAGCATGATTCTTATTTTGCAAAGAAATATATAGTAAGATTTTTTGATAACAATGGGCTGGATCTAAACAAAAAAGAACGGGCTTATACCAAATCTATTAAATATATTTCTGGCATTCCTGTGTTAAAAACAAAAGAATGTAAGAACATACAAACCACCTACTTGTTCGGAATTCTGCCGATATTTCGCAAAGATATAACATACGGTTTGAAAATGAAAGATAATACATTTTTTATTTGGGAACCGTGTTCTTTGAGCCATAGCGAAGTTGTTCCCGGTTATGCCAAATATTTGCTTGATTTGGGATACGAGGTTTCTGTTATCGTAAATCCGAAACATATTAAAGACGGTCTGTTTTTAAGATTTAAACATGAAAATTTATTCTTGAATAAGATATCAAGGCGTGTGGCTAAGAAATTTTTTAAAGAAAATTCCGTTGATGATATAAAGGGCGTTTTGGTCACAACAGCAGGGAAAATATGTGATAATATTCACTTTGAACAGAGTTATGAACACTTTTCACCTGATTTTGATAAATCAAAGCTGTTTATGGTTGAACACGATGCAAGATTTGCAATTGATGAAAATCTTTGGGATGAAGATTTGATTACCTTGAGAAAGTTGAATTATAAAAATACAAAATCAACAGTAATAAATCCGCATTATTTTGGTGAAGTTAAAATAACTCCCAAAAACGATATTACGAATTTTGTAATGGTCGGAAGTTTATCCAGTAAAAAAATTACAGAAGATGTTGTGATTAATGCGTTTAAAGAAATTGTTAATAAAGGATATTCTAATTTTAAGCTAACTGTTATAGGAAAAGGCAGTTTGAAACATGTACCTAAGGAGATTAAGAAGTTTATTAATATAAAGGGCAGATTACCTTTTGATAAGATGTATGATGAGTTGGAAAAAGCCGATTTTATACTCACTTCTTATAATCCTAACAATCCTAAGCATGTATTTTATAATACGACAGGTACAAGCGGAAGTTTTCAACTCGTTTACGGTTTTTCAAAACCATGTATTATTCTTAAAGAATTTGCTGGGGTGAATGATTTTAATGAAAACAATGCAATATTGTATGAAAGAGATGAAGATTATTCAAAAGCTTTGATACGAGGAATTGAAATGTCTGCGGGTGAATATAAACAAATGCAGGATAATATTATAGCGTATGCGGATAATCTATATAAACAATCTCTAAATAATTTCAAAAATTTAATAGAAAAAAGGAGTAAAGGGACAAAATGAATATAATTCCAATAGTATTTTGTTTTGACAAAAGAATTATTTTAGGAGCTTCGGTTGCTATAAAGAGTTTAATTGATTGTGCAAAAGATGATACCGTTTATGATATCCGTGTTTTTCATTCTGATTTGGATATAAAAAACCAGAAAAATTTAACTAAATTAACGGAAAATACTCCGCATAATTTGGCTTTTCACTATATAAATCCGGATATTTTCAAAGGCGCTCCGCACAACAACAAATCTTGGACTGAACTTGTTTATTACCGGCTTTTAATTCCAGAAATTATAAAAGAGTATGACAAAGTAATTTATGCTGATGTTGATACGATGTTTAAAGGGGACTTAGCAGGAGTTTACAGTATTGATTTGACCGGATATGAAATGGCTGCAGTTCCGATGGAATTGAATAATGAAGAAACGATAAAAGGTCATAATTATTTTCCAGAAAATAAAAACGACAAGATATATATTTCAAGTTTTCTCGTAATGAATTGTAAATTGATGAGATTAGCTAATACGGTTGATAAATTCTTTGAAGTCATAAAAACCTTTGATAAACGGCTTAAATTTTACGATTTGGATACAATGAACATTGCTTGTGATCATTTTTATCCTTTGTCTTTCCAATATGGAACGTTCCAAAGCATTATGTACAGTGATGATATTACTAATGCCAGAGAATATGAATTTTTAAAAACGATATATTCTGATGAAGAGTTACAATGGGCAAAAAATAATACGATAATGGTTCACTATGCAGGCAAAATGGGAAAACCATGGAGAATGAAGAAACCATATCCGGATTATAAAGAATATATTGATAAATTGCCAAAAGAGTTAAGGCGATATACTTGGCGGGATTTAAGGAAGAAATTCTTTAACAAGATATAGTTTTAAATAAGGGGTTTATATGTCAATTGCAAATTCAATAAGAAATTTATATTACAAATACCGAATTAAAAAAGTCGGCAAAAATGTCTGTATAGGAAGAGATGTATCTCTTATCAGCGCAAAAAATATTGTGATAGGGGACAACGTTTGGATTGGTGACAGAGCAATATTCTCCGCGAAAGGAGGCATTACCATAGGTAATAATATTTCTATGGGGCCTGAGGTTTTGATATGGACGGACAATCATGATTTTTATAAACCTGATAAATTGCCGTTTAATGACGAAATAATTAAAAAGCCGGTAGTTATTGAAGATAATGTTTGGTTGGGTGCGAGGTGCAGTATTGTTCCCGGAGTAACAATAGGGGAAGGTGCCGTCGTTGCAATGGGTAGTGTGGTAACAAAAGATGTTGAATCCTGTGCAGTTGTGGCGGGGAATCCGGCCAAAATTATCAAATATAGAGATAAAGAGAGATACTACCAACTTAAACAACAACAAGAAAATATTTAAAACATTATTAAAGAACTTGGGTTTTAATGTAGTCTATAACTTTCACAAGGGCTTTTGAACGGTGAGAAATTCTGTTTTTTTCGTCTTCCGGAAGCTCTGCTATTGTTTTGTTGTACCCTTCCGGCATGAAAATCGGGTCGTAGCCAAAGCCGTTAGTTCCTTTTGCTTCTTCTATTATAGAACCCTTGCAGATTCCTTCGCATGCAAAAGCAATACTCCCGTCAGGTGCAATAAGCGTCATGCAGCATGTAAAATGTGCTTTTCTGTTTTTTATGCCATCAAGCTCTTTAAGAACTCTCTCTATTCGTTTTTGTGGAGTTTCGGCATATCTTGCGGAATATATTCCCGGCTGTCCTCCCAGGGCATCAATGCAAAGCCCGGAATCATCTGCCAAAGACCAGTCATGCGATAGTTCCCACGCAGTTTTTGCTTTGATAAGTGAATTTTCTGCAAAAGTTGTTCCTGTTTCATCAGGGTCAAAACCGTCAGGTGGCAAAATAAATTCTACATCATTTGTGTCCATAATTTCATTTATTTCTTTAACTTTATGCGGATTTGATGTGCTCAAAATAATTTTCATAAAAAAATTATAAACAATTCAGAGCTACATGTTAAGTATTGTAAAGATTTTTTACATGAATAGCAAAATATTCTTTTAGGGGTTTTAACCTTAGAGTCCACCATATTGCCGGTGGGCATGGGAAATTAGCGAAATTAATAAATGTAAATAGCACTCAAATAGTTGTCTTAGAAAGGAGTATGTGATGAGTCCTATAGAAAAAATCAATAATGTTGGTAAGGTCAAGCTTGCAGCATTCCAAGCGAACGAATCCAACGTAAGTCCGAGAGTTTATTTGAACGATTATGGTTATGATTCTTTTACCCCGTCGTTTAAAGGTGAAAGTAGCAATTTTGCATATGCAAATAAACCATTTATGAATAATTATGGAGCTGACGTTTTTGCTCCGTCATTCCAAGGAAAAGGAATGAATGCCGTAAAAGTAGGTAAATCCCTAGGTTTTGTAGATCGTGCAAAATCCTTTGCCAAGAAAAGCGTATTTGGCGCCTTAATGGCTGCAACTGTAGGTGTTGGTATGCCTGCTACGGTTACATCTTGTAAAAAAGCTCCGATAGAAGTTTATGTTACCACATCTTCTACTACAGAAGTTAATGTTGATTTAGATTGGGATGAAATTTTAGCACAATTACAACAAAACAATGAATATTTGCAGAGTTTGGTTGAGCAAAATGAAGAACTTAAAGCGATTATGTTGAGAATAGAACAATTAATGCTTAATAATAATCAACTGAATCAAGAACAACAGCAACTTTTGATGCAGATATTAGCAGCAGTGTTAGATATCAATGCAAACAGCAACTCAAACTACGAAGCAATCCAAGCATTGTTAAATCAATTGCTTGATCAAATCACTCAAATGAATGAGCAACAGGCAGCTAACTATTCCGCAATTCTTAATACATTGAACCAAATGAATGAGCAGATGCAGGCAGCTTTGCTTGAAATACTTAACGCTATTCAAGACTTGGATGCAAATATGCAGAACGGGTATCTCGCAATATTGGCTCAAATGCAAGGTATGAGCCAAATGCTTCAACAAAATCTACTTAATA
>CAJOOA010000108.1 GCA_905236055.1 Candidatus Gastranaerophilales bacterium
GATACAGTTGAATTAGTTATGGCTTTCGAAGAAGAATTCGGTTGCGAAATTCCTGATGAAGAAGCTGAAAAGATTCAAACAGTTCAAGATGCAGTTAACTATATTGAGTCTCACTCATAATTAGTTATGCAAAATTAGTATCAAAAGGGTGGGTAGTATTATATAATATCTCCCCCCTTTTTTGTTTATTAGAGGAATATAAATATGACAAACAGAAGAGTAGTAATTACAGGCATGGGTGCGGTTACTCCATTTGGGCTTGGTGTTGATAAATTTTGGAACAGCTTAATCGAAGGTAAAAGCGGAGTTTCTCATGTAGATAATTTGTCTATGGAGGGGCACCTTGTTACTTTCGCGGCAAAAGTTAAAGACGAAGATTTTAATCCCGAAGAATTATTAGGTCCTAAAGAAGCAAAAAGAATGGATAGGTATACACAATTTGCGATAGTTGCTGCAGATGAGGCCGTTGCGGATTCGGGTATAAATGACGCAAACATTGATCCTTATAGAATTGGTGTTATGGTAAGTGCTGCTGCGGGCGGTTTTAATACATTTGAAAAAAACCATGTCGCAATGCTTGACAGAGGACCGACCAAGTGTTCACCTTTTACTATTCCTATGTTAATTGCTGATATGGCATCAGGCAGAATTTCAATGAAATACGGCTTTAAAGGTGTCAATAAAGCGGTTATTTCTGCTTGTGCGACAGGCACACATTCAATAGGCGATGCATTTAGAAGTATTCAGTACGGAGATGCTGATATAATTGTTGCCGGTGGATGTGAAGCCGTTATTACGGATTTAGGCATGGGCGCGTTTACTGCTTGCAGAGCTTTATCAAGAAGAAATGATGAACCGGAAAAGGCATCAAGACCATATGACAGAGATAGAGATGGTTTTGTAATGGGCGAAGGTGCAGGTGTTGTTGTATTGGAAGAATATGAACATGCTAAAGCGCGCGGAGCAAAAATATATGCAGAAATAATCGGTTACGGACAAACAGCAGATGCCTATGATATGGTTGCACCTGATCCTGAGGGCAAAGGTGCTAAAAAAGCTATGGAATACGCTCTTGCTGATGCAAAAATGAAACCGGAAGATATTGATTACATAAATCCGCATGGTACAAGTACGGGCTTGGGTGATATTGCAGAATCTCAGGCAATCGCTCAGATTTTTGGTGATAAAGAACAAAATCCGAATCTTCTTGTAAGTGCTACAAAAAGTATGCATGGCCACATGCTCGGCGCTACAGGTGCGGCAGAGGCCATTGTTTGTATAAAGGTTATCAATGAGGGCAAGGTTCCGCCTACTATAAATCTTGATAATCAAGATGAACAGGTTGCAAACCTTGATTATGTACCCCATAAAATGAGAGAAAAGAAAGTGCATGCAGCACTCTCGAATTCTTTCGGTTTTGGCGGACATAACGCAACATTGATATTTAAAGAAGTTGAATAGATTAGGATTTATAAATGACAGATAAATTAAAGGGCTTGGAATTTGATCCGGGTTTTGCTCCTTATATATTAGCTTTTCAGGGAACTGTTGAATATTTGTACACAGATATTAACAGGTTTAAAAACTTTTCTCAGAAAAAAATAAAATTTTTTCAGTATAATAAAAAAATCCTTGAAGTTTTTTATAATAACATAGGATTCTACGTCGGATGCTTGATGTGGGCAGTTTATTTAAAGGCGCAGCCGGAACAGGAAATCCTTTCAAATCCGTGTTTGGGGGCTGAATACAACGAGGAAGAAAATGTTTTAGATACTAGGTATATGCTTAATTTTACGGAATTGTTTCCTAAAGATATGAAATACTTTTTGGGTCAAGCTTTTGGATTTGAGCCCGAAATTGAAAAACTTATAAAAGTGTACGAAGAATTTTTGGTTTTAAATAAGGGCTTTACAGAAACAAAACTTACTTCAGATTTAAAACTTCCCAATTCTGTTAAAAGTACGGAAATTGACTTGTGCAAAACTCTTGTTGACAAATCGATAAAAGAAGGAAATCTCGCGATTTTAAAGGATGAGATTAACAAAATAATATAAAAATTTCCAAAAAAAAGCCGGTTCTCTCTGAGCCGGTACATTTTTTCTTCTCTAATCATTTTGGGAGGAGATTTGGGGATAGTTGATACATGGCATGTTACTATAAATTTTGAAAACATGACCATCCCCCAAAAATAAGTTTTACATTTCTTAATAAATATATACGCAAAAACTATTAAACATCCGAATTGCGATATACATTTAAAACACCGCCGTTAGGAGCATATTCTATATGGATTGTATCTTCCCAAGTATCATTATTTAATTTGCTTTCGGAATAGTCTGAAGGTTTACCATTAACAAATGTTATGCGTTTTTCAATGTTGCCTTTTCCATAGGAAATCGAGCTAATTTCATCACAGTTTTCGCCGCAGTAACTGGTTCGTTTAGAAACATCACCAAAATCTTCTCTTATTATGCAGAATTTATTTCTTATTTCTTTTATATTATTAAATTCTATAGACTTATTTTTATCATGCAAAGTTATACGATTCCCGTCTAAAGAAATTTCATATATCTTGCCGTCAGGTGTTTTTACGGATTCAAGCATTCCGTTTGAATAATACGTTTTTTCACCTTCAATGTTTTCTATACTTGTCATAAATTCAGGGCATTCAGCCGGTTTTAGTTCAGGATTATTAATATATCTTTGTGCTTCAGGTATTTGCTCAGCTTGACTTTCACTAGTTTCTCTGGAAACTACCTTGCCATTTTCATACTTAATTTCTCCGTCGAAAGTCCTGTCAGATCTAATGCCGCTGTAATATTCACGTATTAAATTTCCTTTTGCATCATAGATTTTTTCAAGTGACAATGATTCTTGCGAATCGTATGGTTTAAAGTAACTATGACAATATTCTTGTTTATCAAAATCATATGCTTTATATTCAGTTGTGCCGTCGGGGTGATGAGTACTGGTATCCTTGTACACAGGTTTCCCGTTTTTATATTCTGAGGCAGCCATTTCAGAGCCGGTTATAGGACTATATTCGTTAATCCAACAAATGTTTTCTGCTTCATTATTAGTTTCATTTTCATATAGGAATTCGCTTTGTTCAAATATTTTGTTTCCGGTTTTTTTGTCATAAATTTTTATATTATTTATCTCCGGATAATCATAAGTTTCATTGGAATATACATATTTTTTATCACCAACTTCTTTTACGACGCATTGCAATTTGCCTGCCGAATTATAAATACGCTCTCCGTCAATTGAATCTACAGCTTTCGGCATTTGGAGCGGCTTTAAAAGCGGAATATCAAATTTCTCCGGCTTATTTATCATTGCAGAATTATAAGAAGCAAGCGCATTTGCCCCGTTGAGTGTTGCATTTTCAATAGGTGAAGTTACGGGCAAATTTCCTTGACTTGCCTTAAAAGCAACATTTTGCGGGATTTTGATATTTTGATACAAACCAATATTATTAATCATAACAAACCTTTATAGTTATATAAAGTTGTCAAACTATAATAAATTGCCATGCTTAAAGGATATATTTACAAAACTTATAAAATTCCAATCAAATCATATTCTGTAGAATCGATGATTTTAACCTGTTCAATGTCCCCCGGGACAACCGGCTTGTTTGTTTTTATATTTACGACTCCGTCAATTTCCGGCGCGTCATATTGGGTTCTTGCAATAACTTCGCCTTCATCAGAGCAGCATTCGATTATGCAGGGAAGTGTTTTCCCAACTAAGCGCTCATTTCTTTGTTTAGAAATCTTTTGTTGAATTTCCATAAGCTTTTTGTATCTGGATTTTGCTTTTTTAGAAGGTATTTGCGGTTTCATTGAATAAGATTGGGTTCCTTTTTCTCTTGAATAACAAAAGACTCCCAACCTGTCAAATTTCATCTCTTCAACAAATTTACACAGATGTTCAAAATGTTCTTCGGTTTCGCCCGGGTAACCTACAATAAAGGCAGTTCTTATCGATACATCAGGAATTATTTTTCTTATTTTATTGATTAACTCTCTGTAATCAAAAGCCGGTCGGTTCATGAGTTTTAACATTTCCGGATGTGAGTGCTGGAGCGGGATATCAACATATTTAACCACTTTCTCGCATTCTGCAATGGTTTGCAAAAGTTCATCCGTCATCTGCGTAGGATAAGCGTACATAATTCTTATCCACCCTAAATCATCTATTTTATTAAGTTTTCTGATAAGTTCCGAAAGCATGGGTTTTTGGTAAAGGTCTACTCCGTAACCGGTAGTATCCTGTGCAATAAGTATAATTTCCGTAACGCCTTTTTTAACCATATCTTCGGCTTCTTTTACGACGTCTTCCATTTTTCTGGAATGGTAGTTTCCTCTTAAATAAGGAATTATACAGTAGCCACAACGGTAATTACAGCCGTCTGCAATTTTTATATAAGAGCTTGCACCCATAGTAATCTGTTGGCGCTTTATATTTTCGGGGTAAACATAGTCAGGATTTTCACTTACTTTTGATACGTATTCTTTATCAATATTTTTCAAAACTTTAACAATTTCCTTAAAATCAGTTGTTCCAACGACTGCGCTTATTTCAGGAATTTCTTGTTTTAATTCGTCAGCATGTTTTTGGGCAAGACAACCGGCTACAATAACCTTTTTACCCCTTTGTACCAAATCCAGAATGGTGTGAATTGATTCACGCTCCGCATCACAAATAAAAGAACAGGTATTTACAATTACGGTATCTGTTTGGTTTTCATCAAGCGTAATTTCGTACCCGTTTTCGGAAAGCATGCCGAGAATCAATTCTGAGTCAACTAAATTTTTTGCACATCCGTGGCTTATAAGGGCTATTTTTTTCATAAGATAAGTTTAGCATGCCCTCAAAACCTTATCAATAAAAATTTGCACCCGAAAAACTTTTTGTCAATATAAAAGAACCGGTTTTTTTGGTAAATTTTTGTAAATTCGTATTTTATCAACTAGTCATGGGCGGCATGGTCAATTGTAAATTTTTTCCCGAAATTCTTTACTTGATATAAAAAACATCAAAGAATATCATAATAGTACAGACGAAAGGGGGGCGATGGCTGCACGACTTGGGGAGAGTCACAAATCAATAAAGAAGAGAAATTGAAAACAAATTTTTTAAAA
>CAJOOA010000109.1 GCA_905236055.1 Candidatus Gastranaerophilales bacterium
TAACATTCCAAAGCCGTAGGTGTCCATCTTTTAACGGCAATAGCTCTTCCCATATCACGACTCTTAAACACTTATATCCTCCAAAAATGAGTAGTCTGAAACTTAAAAAATCCCCAAATCTTGAATAACACATTCTCGATTATTCTTCTATTATATGGGTTAAGAATCTGATTACAAGCCACTGTAAACGAATTGTAAAGACTTTTTTACATACATGGTAACCCACAAATAGTTTGGAATTGCAGACTTCGGTCCATGCAAACATGCCATGCCTACATGGTTTCGGGAATTCGAAAACATGGAAACATGCGCATGGCATGGTTTTGCATGTGATTTGGTTTTCGTTAAGTTTTGTAAAAAAAGAGGCATGCATGACATTTTGGCATGCTCATATATTATTCAAAACGTGAAAATATTTGGTCAATATTTGCAAGATATTCGTCTTTGTTAAAGCACTGTTCAATTTCTTCTTTGGTAAGTTTTGAAGTTACTTTAACATCATTTAGCAATTCGTTTTTAAAATTATTTCCTGCGAGAGCTTTGAGTGCATTTGTTTGTACGATTTTATATGCATCTTCCCTTGAGTATCCTTTTTCAATGAGCTTCAACATTATTTTTTGTGAATAAATTACACCGCCATATAGTTCCGTATTTTTAAGCATGTTGTCTTCAAGAACAACAAGGTTTTCCATAATCTTTTCAAACCTTGCCAAAATAAAATCAACCAAAATCAGCGAATCAGGGAAAATTATCCTTTCTGCAGAACTATGCGAAATATCACGTTCATGCCAAAGATTCATATTTTCAAATGCAGTAATCATATTTGAACGAACAACTCTTGCTAAACCGCACAAATTTTCGCATAAAATCGGATTCTTTTTGTGAGGCATCGCAGACGAACCCTTTTGAGAATTGCTAAAGCTCTCCTCAACCTCTCTAACCTCGGTTTTTTGTAAATGTCTTATTTCGGTAGCAAATTTCTCTATCAAAGAAACAATTATTGCAAGAGCCGACATAAATTTGGCATGCCTGTCGCGAGATATAATCTGTGTAGATATTTTTGCCGGTTCAAGACCTAAATAATCACAAGTTAATTTCTCAATCTCAATAGGTAAATTACTATATGTGCCGACAGGACCGGAGATTTGCCCGACAGAGATTTCTTTAAGCGCGTATTCCAATCCCATCTTAGCGCGTTCAAGTTCATCATACCAATTTAAAAGTTTAAATCCAAAGGTCATAACTTCTGCGTGGACCCCGTGTGAACGCCCGATACATAAGGTATTTTTGTATTTAAACGCCATATTTTTTATAACGCTCAGCAGACCATCCAAATCATTTAATATTATTTTGGCAGAATCCTTGATTTGTAAAGCGAAAGCCGTATCAATAACATCAGAACTCGTTAGCCCCATGTGAATATATTTGGCGTTTTCTTTGCCTACAGATTCATTTATATTTGTAAGAAAGGCAATCACATCATGCTTAACTTCACGTTCAATTTCATCAATTCTTTCAACCGAAAAAGATGCCTTTTCACATATTTCACTTAAGGCATTGTCGGAGATTTTGCCGATTTTATTGTATGCCTTGCATACAGCAAGTTCTACTGTCAAATAGTAGCCGAATTTAGATTCAAGTTCCCATATTTTCGAAATTTCTTCTCTTGAATATCTTTCAATCATACACTAACTCCGCTTCCGAATTGCATTTCATAAAGGTGTTTATACTTACCGCTTTCTATTGCCATAAGTTCCTCTGAGGTCCCCAATTCAACAAGTTCTCCCTCGTGTAAAACCGCTATTCTGTCTGCATTTTGGATTGTGGAAAGCCGATGAGCGATTACAAAAACGGTCTTGTTTTGTATCAAATTATCCAACGCCTTTTGTACTATGGCTTCGGATTCATTATCCAAAGCTGAAGTTGCCTCATCAAGAATTACTATCGGAGCATTTTTTACAATGGCCCTTGCAATAGCTACACGCTGTCTCTGTCCGCCTGACAATGAAGCGCCTCTTTCACCCACAATTGTATCAATTCCTTCTGGCAAGGTGTCTAAAAATTCATCGAGATGCGAAAGTTTTATGGCCTCTGCTATCTCTTCCTCACTTGCATTTGCATTTCCCATTAATATATTTTCTTTTATACTGCCTGTAAACAAATAATTGTCCTGGAATACAAAGCTTATTCCGTTACGCAAACTTTCAATTTCATAATTTCTTAAATCTATTCCGTTAATCTTTACCGAACCTGATAAAACATCATAAAACCTGGGAATAAGATTAACTACAGTGGATTTTCCTCCGCCTGAATTCCCGACAAGAGCAATAGTCTCGTTTGGTTTTACCGTCAAAGAGAAGTTTTTCAAAACAGGACAACCCTCTTCATATTCAAAACATACATTATCAAAATCTATGCCCGAACCGATTCCTTTGAAAGCGATAGCTTTATCAGAATTTTTAATTTCCGGCATAAGATCAAAAAGTTCAAATACACGCGCCATTGCAACGAATGAATTTTGAAGTATGGTTAATGTAATACCCAACGATTTGGTCGGCTTATAGAGAAGAAGTAGAGATGTTATAAAAGATGCAAAAGCTCCGGCTGTCATTTCTCCTGACATAATCAAACTGTTGCCATAGTTCATTACTATAGCAATACCTATGGAACATATAAAATACATTATGGGAGACATCCACCCGACTCTCTTTGTAAGGGCCATAGCCAAAGAAAATTGGGTATTAATTTGATTATTGAATTTTTTATTTTGATGGTCCTGCAAGTTATAAGCAGTTATGATTTTATTTCCTGCAAAAGTTTCATTGAAATTTGTTGTCATATCGCCGCCGACTACCATAGTCGCATTTGAAACTGATTTAATTTTTTTCCTTATCAAAGCAATAGGTGTCATTGCAATTGCCATAACGCCCACACCGATTAAAGCAAGCTTCCATGAATTTACAAGTAAAACTATTACAAGAGCTATCAGCTCAAATATAGAAAGGATAAAAGTTTTTATTGTTGTAATCAAATTTTTAGATGCCTGATCGGGATCTGTAAGGAAACGACTCAAAACAAGCCCGGAGGAGTTTATGTCATAAAATATCGTATCCATCGTTGTCAATTTTTTAAATAAATCGAGCTTCAGGGCATTTGACATTTTATTACCGGTCCATTCTGTTAAATAGTTGCATATGTATCTAAGCACACCTTGTAATAAAGCAAAAAATACTATTGCAAACGGAATGAATTTAATAAGAAACGACTGCAATTGAATTTTATAACCACTAAATTCAAAAACCTGCGTTTCGTTTCCGTTAACAACATAATCCATATAAGGTCTTAATGAAAAAGCTATGACACCATCTAACAAACCTAAAGGAATTGCAAGCAGTATTAAAAGAATTGTTCTGCCAATTACTTTTTTTATATAAGGAAACATCCTTTTTAAAAGATGACCGTACCTAAATGCGTCTTTTGAATTCGTTTCTTTAAGTTTTAATATAATATTTGACATGAATTTATACTCCAAAAAATAACATTAATATTTTATCATGAGCATGCGGAAAAAGAATAATCGACCAATTTAGCACATATTATGGGTTTGAAAATAAAGAATATAAAATATAATATTCCAAGTGCTTTACAAAAATTTACATTCCGTAAAACCCTTATTAAAACTATGGCATTGCCTTCTGAAAAGCATGTCTGTACCTGTATTTTGGCAATTTTTAATCCAAAAAAAACTTTAAATATACAGGGGAATATTTATAAGTAAACGAAGGAATTATTATGTCAGATGGAATTACGATTAGAATTGGGAAAAATGACGGTATTACACAGGCACTTTGGAAACATGTCAAAGAACAAAATATGGAAATATCAGACGGATTTATTTAAAAGTTAGAATGGGATAATGCAATAAATGAAATTGATTTAATTTATGAAGCGCATAAGAAAAGAGGAGAAACAATCTTTTCCGGAGGTACGGAAAGAGATGATTGGCATAAAAACTACGTCGTGCACGAAGGTCAAGAAATAACATTTAGCGCTGACGAAATGAATAAAATTTATAAAGCTCTTGGCGTAAGCTTGCAATCTACAGAAAGCGTTGAATTGGAAGAGGCAGAAGAAGAAAAAGACAAAAACACTGATACAATAACTGAAAATACTGCAGATTCAGACACGCTAGTTGGTCAACAAGTGGTTACACCTGCCAATTCCTCAGATACTAATGAAACAGAAACAGTTCAGCCCGTGGAAAAGAAAAAAAATAAAAAAGGATTATGGGCATGGCTCGGTATTGGCGCAGTAGCTTTGCTTACAGTCAGCGTACTGTTTGCAACCAAAGGCAAAGGAAAAAACATATTTAAAAAAGTTTTTAATAAAAGTCCAAAAATTGAAAGTAATATAGACAGTAGCAAGGTTAAAACTGCTATTGATAATGTCGTTAATGATAGTAAAGGTTCTATAGTGAAAAACGTTGAGCCAGAAGTCGATTTAGTAGCATTGAGACGATTAAGAGCTAGAAATGCCAGACAAAGAAGAAAACTGAACAATATTGATAATAATCACCATGGCGCGACGACAAAAGAGATTTATGCAGCCGTAGATAAGTCAGAAACAATAAAAAATGCAACAAAATCCGGCACAAAAACTTTTAGTGTGAGCGGTGACACATATGTTGTAACGATTAACGAAAAAGGCGGAATAAGCAAAGTGCTTAGAAAAATCGGTGCAAATGGCGATTTAACGGAAATTACAGACCCTACAAAACTTGCTAAATTTGAAGCTAAACACTTTGACAAAATATATAATACATCTGTTGCATAATAAAATATGCCAAATAAATTAACAGGGTATCCCGAAAAATGGGATACTTTGTTGTTTACAATTCTTTACAAAAAACTTAACAAATTTGCGATAACTTGTATTTTATGTTATTTTCTTGATACAGAATGGCGAGATAGTATGCCGTCTCACAGAGGGGATTATGAAAAGCACCACACTTAGACGTTCAAACATTACAAGAGAAAAAATCCAGATGATGGAAGCTCTGAATGACTACAACAGGCAACATCAAGACGAGGAATTTTACAGGGCTCAAAACAAAACTCGCGAACTTGATGCTTTGTGGCAATCATTCGGAATAAGGACTCAACGTAATGAAAAAGCGCCTCAAGTGTATTTTGTAACTGGCTTTATATGCGGTGTTATCGTTACTCTTGCTATTGTTGTAATTGTAAGTCTTTTGATTAACATCTCAACACCTAAAGATGATATGATAAGTGTCCCCAAAAAGAGTGCTGTTGAAACAACGGATTTCTCATTTATACCTGCTGACAGTGCAGCTTCAAAACCGGCTGCAGTGGTAAGAAATCAGGAATACACAGTTAAGAGCGGTGATACTTTAGAGAGTATTGTTATAAGATTTTTTGGTTCGTTTGATATGAGCAAAGTTATTGCCATTCAGAATGCTAACAAAATGGCAAATCCGAATGCTCTCTCTATAGGACAAAAGCTTATTATCCCAATGAAATAGTGTTTTATGGCGAAAGTTAAGTCAAAATATGTATGTCAAAATTGCGGGTATGAATCTGCCGGATATTTGGGCAAATGCCCCGATTGCGGTGCATGGAGTTCTTTTACGGAAGAAGTTTCAGTAACAGATAAACCCATTACTGAAGTTTTACCGGACAAAAAACCGCCGATGAAATTGTCTGAAATTGAAATGAATACGGAAATTCGTACTAAAACAAATATTTCTGAGTTTGACAGGGTTTTAGGCGGAGGAATAGTTCAGGGCTCTTTGGTTTTGATAGCCGGAGATCCGGGAATCGGAAAATCTACTATTTTACTTCAAGTAAGCGGTAAACTTTGCAAGGAAGGCAAAAAAATCTTATACGTTTCCGCAGAAGAATCTGCAAGTCAGATAAAGCTTAGGGCAGAAAGACTCGGAGTTAAAGCTGATAATCTCTATATTTACCCTCAAACAAATTTTGAACTTATAAAAAAACATATTGAAGAAATGCAGCCGGATTTGGTAATTGTAGACAGTATTCAGGCAATTTATACAAATATGATACAAAGCTCTGCCGGAAGCGTTTCTCAAATACGGGAATGCTGTAATTTCTTAATGGGCATTTCCAAAACCAACAATATTTCAATAATTGTTATAGGTCATGTCACAAAAGAAGGGAATATCGCAGGACCAAAGGTTTTGGAACACATGGTGGACACTGTTATACAATTTGAAGGTGATAAGTGCAACAGTTACAGAATTTTACGTTCAATAAAAAACAGGTTCGGGAATACTTCTGAAGTAGGTATATTTGAAATGGGGGCGAATGGTTTGACCGAAATAATTAACCCGAGTCAGGCATTTTTAAAAGAATACAAAAGCACCCAAACTCCGGGGAGTACGATTATTGTAACTAACGAAGGCACCCGCCCGTTGCTTGTTGAAATACAGGCGCTGGTTGGTACAACTCCTTACCCAACCCCAAGACGGGTAGCAAACGGGGTTGATTTAAGCAGAATTCTTCAGATTTTGGCTGTGCTTGAAAAAAGAATCGGGCTTAATCTTTCGAAGCAAGATGTTTATGTAAATGTAATCGGCGGGATTGATATTAACGAACCCGCTGCAGACTTGGGCATCGCACTTGCCATAATCACTTGCGTAAGAGATGTTGTAGCGGATTATCAGACAGCTATCGTGGGTGAAATAGGGCTCTCGGGCGAAATAAGAGGTGTAAGCCACATTGAAAAAAGAATTATTGAAGCCCAAAAACTCGGATTTAAAAAGATAATAATTCCAGATTCAAACGAAGTTTCAACGGAAATAAAAGGGATTGAGATTATAAAAGTTAAAAAAATAATTGAGGCAATAACAAAAGCCCTTTCAAATTAATTTGTAATCAAAAATAAAAGAACGGTTTTGCCGTTCTTCATAACTCCCAAAATCTTCTTCCCAAAAATTTTTTCATACTCCTCAAAAAATTTTTAAAAAATTTGTTTTCAATTTCTCTTCTTTATTGATTTGTGACTCTCCCCAAGTCGTGCAGCCATCGCCCCCCTTTCGTCTGTA
>CAJOOA010000110.1 GCA_905236055.1 Candidatus Gastranaerophilales bacterium
AACTTGCTCTTCTTGAACCCACAAATGCAACCGTTCTCTTTAGATTACAGCTAAACAAATCACCTTTATAATAAAGCACCATCGGAGGGTTTGAAATTTGACGCAGCATATATGGATATTTTTCATCATCATAAGTCAGAATTTTTATACCCTTACCTAGGATAAATTCAAGAGTTTTGTCCGGAACTACCCCCTTTTTCTTTGTAATAAAGTTTTCCGATTTCACTTTTGATAAGCCCTCAATTTGCTCCAAATCCGACAATTTGGCATTAAAGGCCGTTTCAATATCACCAAAATAATTATACAAACGTTGAATAAACGTCGAATCCAATTGTTCTATTGAAGAAAACGCTGTCCAATATTTCGTATTCATAAAGCGATTGTAACATAAATTCTTTTCAAACTACAAAGACTGTTCCTTATCCATAAGTTTGTTATAATTATCCAAATATGTCTTTGCCAATTTCGGCTTATTCAATTTTTTGTAAACATAGGCCAAATTATAATGGACTTCCGGAATATCATTCTTAATTGTTACAGCTTTAATAAGAGCATTTTTTGCATCTCTTGTTTTTCCCTGTTTTAAATAAGCACACGCCAAATTGTAATATACATAGGCATTTGCAGGATTATATTTTGCCGCTTTTTTATAATTTTCTACCGCCATATTGTATCTGGATTGCTCCATGTAAATGTTTGCAATGTTGTAATATGGCTTGTAATACTTCGTATCAACTTCTGCCGCTTTTTGATACATAAAAATTGCTTGTTCTTTTTCTCCCTTTTCATCAAGCAAATTTCCCAATAAAAGCCAATCCTGAGGAGAGCGTTCTTTTTCATTAATAAGAAGTAAAAGCTCCATTGTTTTATCGTAATTATTATCACTGTAGAAGGCAGTTGCCTGCTTTGATAATTCTTCCGACGCAAAACATTGTATCATTCCCAAAATAAGAAAAAGTATTGTTAAGAATTTTTTCATATCAAAATTATAGAATATACTTGGATTTTTATCAAATAGATAACTTTTTCTTGTAACCATGAAGTGTTTTTGATACAATTATTATGGATAATGTTTTATCTTGTTTACTTAAAAACAGATTAGGGAAGGTTATGAGAGTTTCAAAAATCACCAACACGCAAATTAAGGCCAAGTCCTTAAGAATTTATGCTGCAAAAAACAAGGATTACAAATACCTTAACAACAAAATTATGGAAATAACATCCGTGTACAGCCCTTATAAATCAGGGAAAGTGATATACGATGGAAGCGTTGACAGTTTTGTAGAAATCTTTGAGCCGGCAAAAGGGTTAGCAGACTATTTAAAAAAACTTGGAATTAATTTTAGTACTATCGCGTAAGAATTTTAAAGCGTTAACATTTTCTTGAAATCAAAAAATGTTTCGGATAAACTCTTTGTAAGACAATTGGTATAAAGGAGTATATTTATGGTCTGTTTAAGTTTAACCGAAGAGAAAAAAGATACGAAATCAATTCAGGAAGCACTTAAAGTTTTAGGGAAAGAAAATTTTGCTCTCATTATGCACGGAAGCAGTTTCCCCTCTAAACCCGATGAAGATACAGGTTTTGGTTCTTACAATTCCGATGCGGGACATAAACTTATAGAATATGCATCCGGAATCTTTAACGCACTTCAACTCGGGCCTGCAGGTAAAACAAAATCTTCGGATTCTTCGCCTTATTGCGGAACAATTTTTTCCGGCAATCCTTTGTTCATTGATTTGAAAAAACTTACCCAAAAGGAATGGGGCAATATCCTTTCGGAAGATACTTATAACAGAGTGGTTTTGAATAACCCCCAAAGAGATGCAGGACGAACTGCATATTCATATATACACAAAGCACAAAATGAAGCTCTTAAAGAAGCATGGATTAACTTTAGGAGTAAGAGTAAAAGTAGCAAACTTTTTAAAAAGTTCACAAGTTTTAAGAAAGAAAATAGTTCCTGGCTTGATAATGATGCTTTGTATGAAGCACTTTCCATCGAAAATGAAAACGATTATTGGTATATTTGGAAAAATGAAACAGACAAGAATCTTTTAGATCCGCAATCTGAGGAAGAAAAAGAAATTTATTCCAAAAGAATTGAAGAAATAGAAAAAATTTATGAAGATGAGATAGAATTCTACAAATTCTGCCAATTTGTTTTGGAAATCCAAAACGAAGAAACAAAGAAATTTGCACTCAAAAATGGTGTAAAAATGATAGCAGACAGACAAGTTGCATTCTCAGACAGAGATGCTTGGGCCTATCAATCATTATTCCTCCCTGGATGGTATCTCGGCTGTCCGCCGGATTATTTCTCAAAAGACGGTCAAGCGTGGGGTTTCCCAGTTATGAATCCAGATAAAATGTTTAACGAGGATGGTTCTTTGGGCGAAGGCGGGATCTTGATGAAAAATCTTTACAAAAAGATGTTTAAAGATAATCCCGGCGGAGTAAGGATTGACCATATTGTCGGCCTGATTGACCCATGGGTATACAAAGCAGGTAAAAAACCTATGCCTTCACAAGGTGCAGGAAGACTTTATTCTTCCCCCGAACATCCCGAACTTTCAAGATACGCAATCGCAAGAAAAGAAGATTTGGATTGGTCATTGGAAGCAGATAAAGAAAAACGAGTTAAAACTCTCTCAGATGAGCAAATCCGGCTCTACGGAAGATTAATCGAAAAAATCGTTATCGGTGCAGCGAAAGAATGCGGACTTGATAAGAACTCGATCGTTTGCGAGGATTTAGGTACGCTGACAAATCCTGTTGCAGCCGTTATGGAAAAGTATGAGCTTCAGGGAATGCGCCTGACACAATTTGTTATTCCGGAAATAGCTGAACATCCTTACCGATGTAAAAATATCTCGGAAAATGTTTGGAATATGGTTGGAACACACGACAACAACCCAATTTCATTCTGGGCAGAATCTATGATTAATACTCATGAAGGGTATTTGCACGCAAAAAATCTTGTGGAAGACTTATTCGCAGAAGCTGAAAACAAAGACGATATAATAGTTCGACTAACTCAGGATAAAGAATATTTGAAGTTCGTAAAATTGGTTGAGATATTTGCTTCAAAAGCAAAAAATGTACAAATTTTCTTTACCGATTACTTCCAAATTGATGCGACATACAATACACCAGGAACATCAGGTGACCAAAATTGGTCTTTGAGATTACCTAACAACTTTGAAGAAATCAAACCAATTGATATAAAAGCGATTTTGAAACAATCAATCCTCTCAAGAGGAAGTGAATTCGCTTCAGAACATCAGGATATAATCGAAAAACTTTCATAATTTTCCGCATGCCATAAATCTTAATTCCTTGCAATATACAAAAATTTATTGTATCGTTGATTTAGGCATGCACATATAGTAAAGGAAGATATTTATGGAAACAAAAATAGAAAAATTACCTGATAACGTAGTAAAAGTTGAAGTTGAGATTCCTGCAAAGGAAGCAGTTGCATATTACAATGATGCAGCAAAAAAAATGTCTCAACATGTTAATATTCCGGGGTTTAGAAAAGGTAAAGCACCGAGAAATATATTAGAACAAAATATCGGTGAAGAAAGAATTAAGCACGAAGCATTGGATATGGCTCTGCCTAAAATTTTCTCAGAAGTAATTCAATCAAATAAGTTTGAAATAGCCGCACAACCGTATATAGAATCTTATGATTATAAAGTTGGCGAAAATTTAAAGATTGTTGCAAAGCTTGAGTTAAAACCGGAAGTTACTCTCGGTAAATACAAAGATTTAACTGTAGATGTTGATGGCTACAAGATTCCTGACGACGCTTTCCAAAAATCTTTGGATAATCTGCTTGAACAATCTGCAGTTTTGGAAATCGTTACCGACAGAAAAACACAAGCTGATGATATTATAGTTTTTGATTTTGAGGGCTTTTCAAATGGAGAAAAAATCGAACACGGCGATGCAAAAAATTATACTTTAGACCTTGCTCATTCAAGTTTCATCCCGGGGTTTGCAGAACAATTGGTTGATAAACCTATTGGTGAAGAATTTGATATTAATGTTGATTTTCCAAAAGAATATCACGAGAAAAAGTTAGCCGGACAACCTGCTGTCTTCAAGTGTAAAATCAACGAAATCAAGAAAAAAGTTATGCCTGAATTAAATGATGAATTCGCACAAAAAGTAGGAAATTTCAAAAATGTTGATGAATTAAAAGCTGATATCCAATCATATTTAGACAAACAAAAAGAAGATATTGACAGAACAAATTCCGAAAAAGCTGTGTTTGAAAAAGTTGTTGAAGGTGTAAAGGTTGATATCCAACAATCAATGATTGACAGAGAAACCGATCAGCTTGTTGCAGAATACAAACAAAAACTTGAAATGCAGGGCTTCACTTGGGAACAAGCTCTTGAAGCACAGGGCTACGACAATATCATAAAAGATTTAAGAGAAGACGCTGCAGTACGCGTTAAGAATTCTCTTGTAATCGATAAAATTGCAAAAGAAGAAAAAATATCGATTGAGCAAAAAGATTATACTCATAAATTGGCTGAACTCGGTCAAATGTACGGAATGGACCCCTCTACATTGATTAAGAATATAACTCAATCTCCAGGTGTGTTAAATTCCATTTCTCAGCAAATTTTGAACGAAAAAGTTACTCAGTTCTTATTTGACAATAATAAAGTAAATTTAAAATAATTGATTATTTCTTAATAATCATTGTTATGTCGTTAAAGACGATGAGCACCATTAAAATTATCAATATCGTAAAGAATATTGAAGATATTTTTTCGATGACTTTTTCATCTAACGGTTTGCCCATAAGCTTTTCAATGAATAAAAACATTAAATGTCCGCCATCGAGAGCCGGAATAGGAAGAATGTTTAAAATCGCAAGGTTCATTGAAATAAGAGCAGCGAGCAGAATCCCTGCCGATTTACCTGTTTTTTGAATAATATCGCCACCGATTTTTGTTATCGCAACAACACCGTGCATATCTTTCATAGGAATATTGCCGGTAAACAGCTGACCTAAAGAATACATCATAATATAAGTGTTTTCCCACAAATATTTGCAGCTTCCTTTTATAACCTTTTCTGCAGTGTCAGTCTTTATCATTTTTTGTTTTGAAGTCATTCCTATTCCTATTAAACCCTTTTCGTCAGGATAAATAGGATTAAGTTCGACCGATTCACCATCACGCAATACCGTTATATTTATAGGATGTCTGCCGTCAGAAATTGCCTCCGCAACTTCAGCCAGCGTATAATTTCCATCCGATGTGTATACTTTTTTACCGTCAACCGCTTCTCTAAGCGCCTTTAGTTTTTCATTTAACTTAAAACCCTCTTTTTTGAAATATTTAGCCCCTTTCGCAGCATATTTATCCATCGTAATTATGTCTGCCTCTGGCTTTTCGGGAAGTCTTATTGAAACGCCCTCAGGAATTATTTCGTCCTTTTCAAGCCCCGGATTGAGAGCTTTCAATTGTTTATAATTTTCGTCAACAATATTTTGTGAAATAGTTCCGTTTCCTCTGGCGCTGTTTTTAACAATAGTTACAAAGGAATATATGTTATTGATTTTACAACCGTTTGCACTATATATTCTGTCTCCTATTTGTAGTCCGGAATCCCATATACTTGCTTCTTTCGGCGCACTTATACTTCCTGTATAAATTTCAAAATTGCCTGAGGGTAATTGTTTTGTCCAAATTGCAACGAACATTACAAGAGCAATTGCGCAGATAACATTTGCTACTACACCGGCTGATACAACAATTGCCTTTTGCCATGCCGGCTTATTTATAAATCTGTCAGGAGAATCCTCCGGTAAATCACAATCCTTGTCATCATCAGGGAAAGAAACATATCCGCCAAGCAAGAAAGCATGCACCAAGACTTCCACATCACCTATTTTTTTACTCCATAAGGTCGGCCCAACAGGAAGCCCGAACCCGAATTTTTCAACCTTTATCCCAAACATTCGTGCCGCCATAAAGTGGCCCGCTTCATGCACAAGAATCAATAAACTCAAAAGTAAAATCATTATGACAATTGACATAAATTTCTCTCCCTCTGCCTGTGGATTATTCTAACACAAAATTCTCTTATGTGTTATAATGACCTCAAAAGAACAAGGAGTATTTCATGCAAAAAGCACTCTACGCAGGAAGTTTTGACCCGTTTACAAACGGACACTTGGATATACTTAAACAGGCGACTCAAATTTTCGATACAGTGATTATTGCTGTTGCAAACAATTCCGAAAAGAAAAGTTTTCTGCCGCTTGAAAAGAGATTGGAAATAATAAGAAAAAGTACTTCTGATATTAATAATTTAGTTATTGATTCTTTTGAGGGCTTAACAGTTGAATACGCTAAAAAATATGGAGTGAACGTTCTTGTAAGAGGAGTGCGTAATTCAACAGATTTTGAATATGAACTTCAAATATCGGGAGTGAATCAAACTCTTGCACCAGATATAAAAACAGTTTTGCTGACGCCAAAGCCGGAAAATTCCTTTATTTCTTCAACTGTTGTAAGAGAAATTTTTTCTAACGGGGGAGATATTTCAAAACTTGTTCCTTACGTTTGGTAACTTCTTGTAATACCCTTTGTGTATAGTTTTGTAAATAATATTCGCCAGTAGAACAAAAAAGTCTTTCAGAATACTTAATATGGTGAAATGAAAGGGAATTTTAATTATGCCTATTTCTGCCATAACAACATACTGCAAAACATATACCGGATGTTCTTTAAAAAATATTTTTAAAAACTATACCGGAAAAGTTGTAAAACCTGCAACAACAGGTTTGAATGCTGATATATTTGTGTCAGAAACAAAAGATTTAAGAAGAAAATTAATTGATATACGTCAAAATTACCTGCAAAATAATAAGGAAGCTTTTTTGACATTGGATCATATCAAGAGTAACTACGCCAATTGGCAAATAACAAATTCTATAAAAGGACAGACAGACGCATTAGATGCGGTTTCTACAGATGATTTTTGTGGTTTGTCAGAAATGCTCGAACATATTAGAACTCCTGAAAAAATGACGGTGTATAGAGCTATGGAGGGTAATGATTTTCAAGTCGGAAGAATAATGCCGGAAGAATTCTTTGAAAAATATTATAAAGAGGGCAAAACTGTCACCGTAACGATATATATGCATACAAGTCTTGATAAAAATATTGCATACAGATTTGCTAAAGATAATCCATACAGATTTATTATAAAATTGAATATCTCGAGAAATACACCTGCTGTGTACATGGAAGAATTAACTCCGGGCGATGTATATGATTTTGAAGACGAACTTCTTGTTACAAAAAACACAATAGTTGAGTGGGGGAAACTTAATAAAACCATAAATCCGTTAAATATGAATCCGATTTATGAGTTGGAAGGAACAGTATTAGGACACCGATATATAAAACCGACACCTCACAAAACTTATAATTTTGAAAATGATACTGAATATCAAGAATTAATAAAAGCTATAAAAAAATAATATGTAACATTATTTAACTTTTTCTTAATTTTATATTGAATATACACATTGTTTTTTTTAGAATTTTTCTATCACAAATCGTTTTTTAAGGAGAGCTTTAATGAAGGAATTTAAGGGTCAAAACCCTTATATGGACTATCGGGATACTGTACCTTTTATGGATTTAACGGGATTCGTTTCAGAACAACCGAAAATTTCCGAAGAATTACCCCAAAAATCACTACAAGAATACTTGCTCAGAAAGAAATTCTCAACTATGATAAATCTAAGAAGATTAGAATATCGTTTAAGAGTTGAGGAATACAAAAATGGCAGAATATAATTTTACGGAAATTGCCCAAAAAGCAAAAAAGGCCTCCAAAGAGCTCTTAAATATTTCTGCGGAAATTAAAAATAAAGCGCTTTTACAAATAGCCCAAAATCTTGATCTAAACAGAGATAAAATATTTGAAGCAAATAAGCTTGATCTTGAGAATGCAAAAGTTTCATTACAAAATGGTGAATTAACCCAATCTGTTTTCAATCGTCTTAAATTAGACGAAAACAAACTACGAGATATGATTCAGGGAATTATTGATATTTATGAACTTGAAGACCCGATTGGAAAAATTTTACTTCAAAGAACTCTTGATACGGGTTTGATTCTTACTAAAAAATCTTGTCCGATAGGTGTTTTGGGGGTTATTTTTGAAGCAAGACCGGACGTAATTTCACAGATTTCGGCACTTGCAATTAAATCTTCAAATGCAGTAATTTTAAAAGGCGGCAAAGAATCAAAAAATACAAATATTGCCATTATGGAAATAATTCAAGATGCTTTGGCTTCAGTTGAAGTGTTTCCGAGAAATGTTTTGACACAAGTATTTACCCGTGAAGATGTTGCAGAAATGCTTAAACAAGATAAATATATTGATTTAATTATCCCGAGAGGCGGAAATAAACTTGTTCGGTTTGTAAAAGAAAACACAAGTATTCCTGTTTTAGGACACGCTGACGGTATTTGCCACATTTTTGTCGATGAATCTGCTGATTTTAATAAGGCAAAAAATATAATCGTTGATGCAAAAACACAATATCCAAGTGCTTGCAATTCTGTTGAAACTCTGTTAATCCACGAAAAATTTGCACAAAAAGAAGAACTTCTTAAAGAACTACAAAATGCTGGGATTGAATTAATATTTACCCCCGAAAGCTGGCATAAAGAATATTCCGATAAAATATTGGCGGTAAAAACAGCTAATTCACTTGAAGAAGCAATTGAACACATAAATGAATTTTCTTCGGGGCACACGGATTCAATCATTACCGAATCAATTGAAAATGCAGAGATATTTATGAATTCAGTCGATTCTGCAGGAGTTTATCATAACGTTTCAACAAGATTTGCAGACGGGTTCCGGTACGGGTTTGGAGCAGAAGTTGGAATTTCTACAAATAAAACTCACGCGAGGGGACCTGTCGGGCTAGAGGGGCTTACGATTTATAAATACACACTCCAAGGACACGGAGATATTGTAAAAGATTATGTTGAAGGGAAAAAACATTTTAATCATAAAGATTTAGTGGCAAAGGGGTAATTAAGGGGTAAATTGTAATGAAAATAGGTATTATTGGATTAGGTCTTATAGGCGGTTCCATATTTAAAAAATTATGCGAACTTGATAAATACGAGGTTATAGGGGTTTCCAGAAGTGTAAATGGAGTAAATATCTCGGACAACTACGATACGTTAAACGGTTGTAACATCGTTTTTGTCTGCACCCCAATGTCAGTTACCTTAGAAATTTTAGATAAACTTGAAAATTACGTGAACTCTAATACAATCGTTACCGATGTTTGCAGCTTAAAAGGTTTCGTATCAAAAAAGAGATACAAATATTGTTTTATTCCGTCACACCCGATGGCAGGTACAGAAAATAGCGGTTGGGAAAGTTCATTTCCCGAACTATTTGAAGGTGCTAAATGGGTAATTACTCCGATAGATGGAGAAATTGATGACCGACAGGAATTATTGGAATCTGTTATAGAAGAACTTGGTGCGAAAATAGTTATAACAAACCCCGAAGAACATGATAAAGCGGTTGCTTTGATTTCTCACATGCCGATGGTGGTTGCTCAGGCGTTATGCGAAAATATAAAGGATAATCAGCTCGCGCAGACACTTGCTTCTTCTGGATTTAGAGATACAACTCGGCTTGCACTTTCAAATACGCAGATGGCTTCCGATATGGTTGATATGAACAGAGAAAATATAGAGCTTGCCTTGAATTCTCTTACCGAAAATCTAAATTCTCTTTTAGATGAAGATTATTCTAAAAAAATTGAAACAATTAAAAATTTTAGGCAGAATTTGTACTAATTCTCAGCAAAAAATATTTTCACAAGTTTTACATTATTATGAAAATTCAAGCAACACAAAAAACAGAGTTATTTTGTCAAAAATATTGGAATAATGTTTTACAAAAAAACAAAAAAAATTTAAATTCAATAAATAAAATTAGTACAAATTTTGATTTAACTGACGTAAATCGCTATCTTCTTGATTATTATGAAGACGGCTTCTTGCCTGATCTTGAAAAATCTATTGGTATGAAGCTAAATGAATTTATTGTTAAAAGTGATTTGGAATTTAAGTTTTTAAAACCGACAAAAACTCCTCTTACACTATGGCGCGGAGTCGGGAATCCTGATTATATGACTAACCCCCTTCTGAAAGCACTATTTAAAAAATCTTTAGATGCCAAAGAGGGCGATATTGTTTGTATGCCAATATACGCTTATACTTCAACGGACCGTGAATATTCCGAACTTTTTCTTCGACGAAATGGCGGAATATTGTACCAAATTGAAGTTCCGCAAGGTTCAAAAATAAGCGGATTCGTAGATTACACATTCCCTAGATACTCCCGATTTGAATGCACAGGAACAGAACAGTTGGAAGACGGCAAACTAATCAAACTTAAATATATAAAACCGGAGGATACAAATCTTCCGAAAAATAAACCGGTAAAAAATGCTCTTAAAAAGGACTTTATAAATAAACTGCTAAAGTTTCTACATTATGATATAATGTAGTCAGAGGTCTTATGTTTAAACGTATATGTAAAATTACATTTATATCCCACGGTGCTACCGTGTACTCATTAGGCGGGTTAATAGGAAACGGCATGAAATATCCTAAACTTAATGACTTTGGCGAAGAAGAATTGGAAAAGGTATGCGAATTTTTAAAACACAGAGGCGTAGCTTATGACAATATATATTCAAGCCCAAACGCTTGCTGCACCCAATCAGCGCAAATTGTTGCAAACCTCTTTAAGAAAAAAGTTAAAATTATTGATTTATCGCCAAGAAATTTCGGTGAATGGCAAGGCATGCCTTATTCTGATATTTTTGATGAATACGGACTTGAAATTCTTGCAGAAACACCACCAAAAGGCGAATCCTTAAAAGATTTTAACTCAAGAGTAAAAAAGGTTATTAAAACTCTTATCAAAGAAAATACAGGCAGCCGAATAATTTTGGTGGCGACTCCGGAAATTATACAGTCCGCACTCGCAGATACTCTTAAACTAAAACCGGAAAATCAGCATAAAATATTGATAAAAACGGGTTCTCTGACTCAAATAAGTTATTTCGATAAATGGTCCAGCGTAATTTATGCGGATTATTGTCCGTTGTAAATTTTTTGCAAATATTTATTGAAGGGGTTTACCATCTGTGCTAGAGTATGCTTATGGCAAAGTTTATTCCGCTTCACATTCACACAGAGTATTCGTTGTTGGACGGCATGATTAGGGTTCCCGATTTGGTTAATTATGCCAAAGATAATGACCTGCCTGCAATTGCGATTACCGACCACGGAGTTATGTATTCCGCAATCGAATTCTATGAGCTTGCCAAAAAAGCGGGAATAAATCCCTTAATAGGGTGCGAATTTTATGTCCATGACGGCGACATACATAAACAAGATTCTCACCATAATCCTTTATACCACTTGATTTTGATTGCAAAAAACCGGCAAGGATACAAGAACCTCATAAAACTTGTTTCAACTGCGTGGTGCGAGGGATTTTATTACAAGCCCCGAATAAATTTCGAACTTATCAAACAATATCACGACGGCTTGATATGCTCTTCTGCGTGTCTTGCAGGCGAAGTTTTAAAAAATCTTACACTCGGAGAAAAAGAAAAAGCAAAAGAAGCCGCAAAACGCTATAAAGATTTGTTCGGAGATGATTATTACATAGAACTTCAAGACCATGGTCTGCCCGAACAAAAACGAACGAATCCAGATTTAATCAAAATAGCCAAAGAGCTTAATATTAAAATGATTATAACAAACGATGCGCACTATTTAAGAAAAGAAGATGCAGATGCTCAGGATACCCTGCTTTGTCTTCAAACCAATGCAAATAAAGACGATGACAAAAGATTTTCATTTCCCAACAACGAATTTTATATGAAATCCAAAGAAGAAATGCGACAAGCTTTTTCATGGATGGATGATGAAACTTTTGAAGAATGCTGCCAAAATACCGAAGATGCCGCAGCAAAATGTAACGTGGAAATAGAACTTCATAACGCGCCTTTACCTCATTATGAAGTACCAGAGGGATACACAATACCGACATACCTTGAATATCTTGTTATGGAGGGTTTGAAAAATCGATATGGAAATCCCGCGCCAGAGGATATTGTTAAACGTGCAAAATATGAGCTTGGCGTTATTAACCAAATGGGCTTCCCTGCATATTTCTTAATCACGTGGGATTTTATACACTTTGCTAAAACACACAATATCCCAGTGGGTCCGGGTCGTGGTTCTGCAGCCGGCTCGGTTGTTGCTTATGCACTTGAAATTACCGATATTGACCCAATTCAGCACAAACTGTTGTTTGAAAGATTTTTGAATCCCGAACGATTTACCATGCCTGATATTGATATAGACTTTTGTATCGATAGAAGAAGTGAAGTAATAGATTACGTTATTCAAAAGTATGGTGAGGATAAAGTTTGTCAGGTTATAACGTTTTCTACTTATGCGCCAAAAGCCGCATTTAAGGGGGTAGGGCGTGTTCTGCAAGTTCCGTTTGTTGAAGCAAACAAACTTACAGGATTAATAGAACCCGCTCTTGATGTAGCAAAAGTAACTAATCCTAAAGCCGAATGGTTGAAAGATATTATATCAGCAGATGGAATGTCTGAGTTCAAACAACTTTATGAAGAGGATTACAAAATTAAAAACCCTGACAATGGAGAAGAAATAAGTTTTAAACGTTGGGTTGATATGGCAGTTGCAATTGAGGGACTAAAATGTGGTACGGGTACTCATGCCGCAGGTGTAATTATTTCGCATGCACCTTTAGACACAATTTTACCTGTTCAGCCCTCAAAAGACGGCATCGTTCAAACCGGCTACCCGAAACACGAAGCCACAGAGGTTTTAGATCTTCTTAAAATGGACTTTTTGGGGTTGAGAAACCTTACTATGATATATAAAACGGTTAATATGGTTAAAAAATACCGCGGAGTAGATGTCGATATTAATCATATTCCGCTTGATGATGCAGAAACATATAAAATGTTGGCTAAAGGTGAAACCATAGGAGTTTTCCAACTTGAATCACAAGGTATGATAAACCTTGTTAAGAGACTGAAACCCGATGCTTTTGAGGATATAGGCGCACTTGTTGCTCTTTTCCGTCCTGGACCGCTTGGCTCAGGTATGGTCGATGACTTCGTTGCCAGAAAACACGGACTTCAGGAAATTACCTATGCACATCCGCTACTGGAGCCGGTATTAAAAGATACTTACGGAACAATTGTTTATCAAGAACAAATAATGCAGGTATTTCAGGTTCTTGCAGACTATACGCTCGGTCAGGCAGACCAAGTCCGCCGTATGATGGGCAAAAAAGACCAAAAATCAATGGAAGAACAAAGGGGCAAATTTATTGATGCCTCCGCAAAACACGGTATGAAAAAAGAAGATGCCGAAACATTATTTAACCAAATATTAAAATTTGCGGAATACTGTTTCAATAGGTCGCATTCTGCTGCTTATGCATTTGTTGCATACCAAACTGCCTACTTAAAATGTCATTATCCTGTCGAATATCTCTCTGCACTTCTTTCAAGTGTTTCGGATAATAAGGACCAAACCCAATTGTACATTGAAGAAGCAAACAGATACGGGATTAAAGTTCTTCCTCCGGATATTAATAAATCTTATTTGGAATACTCTCCTGACGGTGATAACATCCGCTTTGGGATGGCAGCAATCAAGGGCGTAGGAGAAGCGGTTTGTGAAGCAATTATAAAAGAACGGGAAGAAAACGGAGATTTTACAAGTATTTTCGATTTTTGTAAAAGAGTAGAGCCAAAATATGTTAATAAAAAATCGCTTGAGGGCTTGATTAAAGCAGGCACTTTTTCAAACATAGAAAAGAGCAGAAAGCAACTTTTTGAAAATATTGAACATATTCTTGACGTAACATCAAAAGAAGCGAAAGACAAGGAAATAGGTCAGGTAAGTTTATTCTCATCCGCCGAAAATCTTGAATTTGCGGATATTCAATATCAATTGCACGGCGATAATACGGAATACACAGATAAAGAGTTGCAAATATTTGAAAAAGAATTCTTAGGGTTTTACGTTACATCTCATCCTTTATTCTCAATAAGAGATAAATTCCAGTTTTTAGTTACACACAAAATAAATGAATTGAATGAAGTTAAAGAAGATGATTTAGTAACCGTTTGCGGACTTATTACCGCAATAAGACAAATTCCTACCAAAAAAGATCCTTCAAAGTTTTTGAGATTCGTAAC
>CAJOOA010000111.1 GCA_905236055.1 Candidatus Gastranaerophilales bacterium
CAGAGGGGATGGGATTCGAACCCACGGTGGAATTGCTCCCACACAACCTTTCCAAGATTGCACCTTAAACCTCTCGGACACCCCTCTAAGGTCTTTTAAATTATAACTTACACATAATCTACTGTAAAGTTAATTTTATTCTCCAACTATAGTTAGAGATTTTTTTTGATAAGAATCCTCTATTCTAATGATTTTTTTATCTCTCTACTATATTATTCTTGATATGTTGTTATGGAGACTATCCGGAAAGGAATATTATGGCAAAAATTATTAAAATATCATCGCCGACATCTACCCCCAAGATTGCAAATCAGTTTAAAACTTCAAGAAATTCAACGACTAATCCCTTCAAATACCAAAATTTTGAAGGTAATACATTAGATATATCCGCTTTCGCGGACGTGTTTGAAAATTCCGCATCTAAAGAAACAAGCAAGATGAAAATTATTGCTGCTTCTGTTGCAGGTACGATGCATAAATTCAAATCCGGAATTACAGAACCAATTATGAATTTTGTAAATCGAGTTCGTGAAGGGGTATCTTCTGCTTGGAGTTATGCAAAAAGTACAAATATTTCAGACATTGGATTCGTTAAAAATATTTCCGAAGTTATGAATAAACCCATCACTATACCCGGAAGTTCTGTTGTTGATAGCACTTTAAACGGAATTAAAGCACATATCGGAACTATTAATGAAAATTTGACGGGCTGGGGAAAAGAAATTCAATCAGGGTGGACTGAATTGATTTCTAAAATCCACACCAACAAAAAAATATCTTCTGACTTGACAGTTGCTGAACTTGAAAGTATGTGGAAAGAAGAAATCGCAAAAACTAGTGTTGAGGAGGCCGCATAAATGATTAACAAAAACGTTTTAGAAATTATTGATGCTTTAGAAGCTCATGATGATTGCGATTCCATTAGGGTTTTGGAAGAGCTCGGCACAAACTCTCCTGACAATGAAGTCAGAGAATACACTTCAAAGGCCTTAATCAGAAAAAATGTTCACGACTCACTTAAGATTGTTATAATCAATCAAGGCAAAGGCATCAATGACCTTTCTCCTGCGGTTGCTATGAGCACAATCAATGAAATTTTAGCTATTAAGGATAAAACCGAAGTTATTAAAATATTAGACGACACAATTAATATGCATTCTGACGAGACCGTTCGTGAAAATGCTCGTTCAGTAAGATCTTTATTGGCTTTGAGCTAAATTGATAAATATTATTAAATATAAAAGCAGTCGAAAATTCGACTGCTTTTTAGTATCAAATACTATGTACATATAAAAAAGGTGGCCTTAAAACCAGACCACCTTTTATTATTTATATAATCGATTATTCTTCGATTTGTTCTGATTCAGCTCCACCAACTAATTCAGGAGAACCGAACATTCCTTCGATTTCTTCAAGAATTGCAGATGGCTTTCTTGCCTGATTTCTCTGCTGAGCTGCACGTTTCTGAGCTTCTTTATCACGTTCTTCATTTGCAAATGTTAAGTGATGGAAGCCGGTTCCTGCAGGTATTAAACGACCGATAATAACGTTTTCTTTCAAACCTCTTAATAAGTCTTTCTTACCGTCAACTGCTGCTTCAGTAAGAATTCTCGTCGTTTCTTGGAACGAAGCAGCTGAAATAAAGCTTTCAGTATTCAAAGATGCCTTTGTTATACCTAATAACATATATTCGCAAGTAGCTTCTTGTCCACCGTGTTCTCTAACTGCTTTGTTTTCGTTCTCGAATACCTGAACTTCAACAAGCTCGCCAGGCAACAAGTTTGTATCACCTGAGTCAACAACACGAACTTTCTTAGTCATTTGACGTACAATGATTTCGATATGTTTATCTGCAATTTCTACGCCCTGTGAACGATAAACTCTCTGTACTTCATCAACCAAGTATTGTTGTGCTTCTTCAGGTCCGCAAAGTCTTATTACATCGTGCGGATTCAAAGGACCACTTGTTAATGGCTGACCTTTTTTAATCTTTTGCTTGTTCTGTACAACGATACTTGCATCGATTGCAAATTTGATTTCAGTTCTTGAACCTTCATCAGAAACAAGGAACAATCTTGGAACTTCATCTTCAATTTCGATTTCAGCAACACCGTCAGTTTCAGCCAAAATAGCACAGTCTTTCGGTTTACGCGCTTCCAAAAGTTCTTCAACTCTCGGCAAACCTTGGACGATATCGCCTGTTTTTTCTCTTTCGAATACCAAAGATGCCAACATATCGCCTCTAAGTACCAAAGAACCCTCGTTAACCTGAAGCATTGTTCCTGGGCTTATCAAGTACGGACGACCGTTTCTGATTGTTACAGATTTTGGTCCGACTGCAATAACTTGACCTGAAACAGTTGCTTTTTCACCAGATGATGCGAGTTCTGAATCAAGTTTTATGAAGGAACCTTTCTTAACAGACGGTTTGCTCTTTGTAGATATAGTAGTTTCGAAGTTGCTGCAATTTATAAGCAATCTTCTTGATTCTGTCAAATCGCCTTTTATTGATGCGGAACCATCATTTATTGCAAGAACTTCTGTTTTCGCAACAGCTGTTTTTGGTTCAATTACTTCACCGTTTTCTACAAGCAGAGAAGTTTGTAATGAATCGTTCATCTTAGAGTTGCCTTCTTGTTCACGACGTACAATCAATGTTTCAAGTACGACAACCTTCAATTCACCCTTCTCATCAAGTTCAACAAGTCCCTTTAAATGTGACAAATAACCTTGCATTTGAAGAACCAAACTTGTTCTTGTAAGAGTTGCACCATCAATATTTCTGACTCTCGCACCATCTTTGAACTGTAATTGAGTAACCGGTACGATATTAATCAGCTTATCTGTTGTATTAAATTTAATTGAAACCTCTTTTGGCTCAATATACATTGGTTGAACCGGTCTTACTAGAATTTGTACCGGCTTATCTTCCAATGATTCTTCTTCAAGAGCCGTAGTATCAATCTCTTCATCCAAATCATCAATATCTAAGTCGTCAAAATCCATTTCCATCAAAGTTACGATAGAAGTTTCTTTTGCCTTGATACCTTTTGCTATTGTAGTACCTGCTTCTACAACGGCTCCTTCTTCAACTTTCAATTCAGAAATGCTTGAAAGTGTGTGAACTTTACCCGGACGAATTGTTACTTCGTGGATAACTTCGTTGAATTCTTTGAATTCAACAACACCGTCTATGTGGCAGTATACGTCTTTTACAACTTCTGTGCCTGCAGTTACAAACGTACCATTTTCAACCATCTTGAGAGTTGAATCTTTATTAATTTGATGAACTTCTTCCGGTACGAATACAATGTTACCTGGTTTAGTAACTATCTGATTTTCATCAACCTCAACATCAACATACTTAATTTCACCTGAAGATGTTACTGCGCATTCATCATCAATTAACTCTGCAAGAATCATTCCGTTTTCAACGGTTGTATCTGCCGGAGCTTTTACGATATATTTTTCACCGGATTTTTTAACAGTCCAGAGTTGTTCTTTCTTAGTTTGTTCAAATGTTGCATTCTTTGGTGTCAAAGAAGCAATTACAATAGTAATTTCTTTACCATGAACAATCTTGTTAATTTTGTTCTTGCCAGATTTTATAGTTTCAATTTCCAAATCTTCAGCGTAACGAACTTCACCACCGTGTTCTGAAATCATAAGAGTTTCTGCGAGCTTATCACCTGCCTTAACCTTTTGTTCGTTTTCAACAAGAACTTTAGAACCACTTGGTAAATTATATACATCACCACCGATAATCCATACAATACCGTTTTTATTTGCGGTTCTTGAAATGTTACCCTGTCTGTCTTTCTTTTCATCCGCAACGAAGTCTTCAAATAAAACTTCACCTGACATATCGGAGTTAATATCCTTTGTCGCTTTTTCTGTCAAACGACCGCTGTCATTTGCATTCGGTCTGTATTCTGCAAGTTTATATCCTTTTTCAACTTTTTGACCGTCTTCAAAGAATATAGTCGCACCTGCAGGAATGTGATATGTTTCGGTTTTCTTACCGCTTGTAATATCAATGTCAGCTTCATAAATGGAAACTCTAACAATATCACCGTGACGAGTTCTGAGTTCTCTTGTTTTTAATTTTGTTGCAACAGTACCCGCTGCATTTGTGGTAATTTCTCTTGTAGCTTCTTTAACGCCTACAGCACCACCTGTGTGGAATGTTCTCATTGTAAGCTGTGTACCGGGTTCACCGATTGATTGTGCTGCAATAATACCGATTGCTTCACCGACATCTACAAGTTTTTGAGTAGTCAGCGCCCAACCGTAACATTTCTGGCAAACACCATATTCAAGAGAACATGTAAGACCTGAACGAACCTTAAGCTCTGACAGATTCAAGTGTGCAATCTTCTTGAGGTCTTTTCTGTCCATTGTTGTATTCTTAGCTACCAAAACTGTTTTTCCGTCTTCATCAAGGATATCTTGAGCAACTGTTCTACCTAATAGTCTGTCAATCAGAGGAACGATAACTGTATCACCGTCCATAATCGGCTTCATATTAATAAATTTTTCGCCGCCACAATCCGTATCACGAATAATAACATCCTGAGCAACGTCAACAAGTCTTCTTGTTAAATAACCTGAGTCAGCTGTTTTAAGAGCTGTGTCAACCAGACCTTTTCTTGCACCGTAAGATGAAATAATGTATTCGGTAACTGACAAACCTTCTTTAAAGTTTGAAGTAATAGGCATGTCGACGATCTGACCTTGTGCGTCAGCCATCAAACCACGCATACCGACCAACTGTGATACCTGTGATAAGTTACCTCTCGCACCGGAGAACGCCATCATATAAACAGGGTTCAATTTATCAAAGTTTTCAACAACCTGCTCTGTTAATTTAGCTGTCGTTTCCGACCAAGTATCGATAACCTTTGTATATCTTTCAACCTCGGTAATTTCACCTTTCAAATAACGATTAGTAGATTTTTCTATTTCTAGTTCTGCTTCTTTAAGGAGTTCTTTCTTCGTTTCAGGAACTGTTAAGTCAGCGATAGAAATAGTAACCCCTGAACGTGTCGCATATTTGTAACCCAAATTCTTAAGTGTATTCGCAAGTTCTGCTGTTTTAGCACCGCCATATTCAAGATACATCTGAGACAATAACTTCTTCAAACCACCTTTATCCATCTGTTTATTGATGAAATCAGGTGTATGAGTTTTGTATGTAAATGTTTTTTCCATTTTATATTTCCTTTTCCTTATTAGCTTCCTTTTAGTGTATACACTACGCAAGAGCTTTTCTTACGGCTTCATTGAAGATTATTCTTCCTACCGTAGTTTCTATTCTCTTACCTTTTTCATCTCTTACAACAATTTTGTCGTGAAGAGTTATTACCTTAGCTTCTAAAGCGGATATTGCATCCTGGAAGCTGTAGAAATATGCCTTTACATCCATATCAGGATCTTTCATGATTGTTAGATAATACATACCCAAAACCATATCCTGAGAAGGAGTAATAATTGGCTTACCGTTTGCCGGTGCAAGTATGTTGTTAGTAGCTAACATCAACATTCTTGCTTCGGTTTGAGCTTCTATTGAAAGCGGTACGTGAACAGCCATCTGGTCACCGTCGAAGTCAGCATTGAATGCTGTACATACCAACGGGTGTAATTGAATTGCCCGTCCTTCTACCAATTTTGGTTCAAACGCTTGAATACCAAGCCGGTGAAGGGTAGGAGCACGGTTCAATAATACAGGATGACCATCAATTATTTCTTCCAATATATCCCAAACTTTTGCATCGGAACGTTCAATCATCTTCTTAGCTGATTTGATATTTTGAACATATCCTCTTTCGATAAGTTTGTTAACAACAAATGGCTTGAACAATTCGATTGCCATTTCTTTAGGCAACCCACATTGATTCAACTTCAATGTAGGACCAACAACGATAACTGAACGACCGGAGTAGTCAACACGTTTACCTAACAAGTTTTGACGGAAACGACCTTGTTTACCTTCGATAATGTTA
>CAJOOA010000112.1 GCA_905236055.1 Candidatus Gastranaerophilales bacterium
CTCATAACCCGAAGGTCGTTGGTTCAAATCCAGCTCCCGCAACCATTTTCGAAAAGGGGTTCTTGTAAATTGAATCCCTTTGTTTATATAATAGTCAATTTAAGGAGTTATTATGAAGAAGATTACATTATTACTATTGTTTTTTATTATCATGTTAAGTATCAATAAAGCACAAGCAGGTATTATTTATAACAATACTGTTACTCCTATTATTGCAACAAATATGGACGTCGATAATGTGAAAAATTTAAAATGCGGGAAGTGCCAAATTTTTCATTGTTTTGGACTTGTGGATACCGGATTCGCCGGAATACAACAAGCTGCCATAAGGGGTAAAATATCCAAAATACACCACGTTGATATCAGAACCAAAACCATCTTGGGCATTGGTATGTCAACCGTTGAAGTTTACGGAGAATAATTTATGAAAAAATTTTTAGGGCTATTCCTATTTATAGTCACCATTGGGGCTGCAATTTCTGTTGAAAAAAATCAATATAAAGAAGAGTTATTGGAAAGAGGGTGGCTATACGGTTGCACTCCTGCAAATTGGAGTCTAACAGAACCAATGAGAGGCGGCTTTAGTGTTGCAGCTATGAAAGGTGAACTTGAAATTATGGATTTAGAAGTTAAAGCAGGACTTGATATATCGTCATGCGGACCTTATTTGCCTCCTGTTGTTATGCAAAAAAAACAGCCAGAAGCTTTAGATTTTCTCTTAAAAAACGGGTATAGTGCCAATGTAGAATATTTGGGTTATACCTATCTGAGATTAGGTATTTATTATAAAAATCCTGAAATGGTTGAAGTTTTAATAAAAAATGGGGCAGATGTCAACCAAGTTTCAAAAAAATATACACCGCTAAACTTTGCAATAAAAAAGAAGAATCCGGAAATAGTTAAATTGCTTATTGACGCCGGTGCCAATCCTGATGAAAAAACGGCGCAATTACTTAAAAAAACAAAAAGTGATGAAATAAAATCATTATTTGACTCAAGAAATTAAATTTCAATATATGCAATTCTTGAATTTTTAGCTGTGTGGGTGTGCAGAATCGTAAACTTCCTGCATGTGTTTCATGGAAACATGTGTATAAATTTGTGTATTCGAAATTCCTGCATGACCTAAAAGCTCTTGCACAACTCTCAAATCTGCGCCGTTTTCAATCAATTTTGTCGCAAAACTGTGTCTAAAAACATGCGGTGTAACTTTTTTAGGAAGTTCTATTTTTGAAACAACATCATTTATGGCATTTCTTATAGTTTGATTTTGAAGACGAAAACCTGTGTTATTAATAAACAAAGGGCTGTTTTCATCCGGCTCGTTCTTGATATAATCAGGTGCAATCAGTTTTCTTGCAGTATTAATATATTGAATAAGATAATTTTTTGCCCTATCTGAAATCAATACTATTCTTTCTTTTGCGCCTTTCCCGAAAACTCTTATTTCATTTTCTTCGAGATTCAAGTCCCCAAAATTCAAATTGCTGAGTTCCGAAACACGCATGCCGGTTGCCCAAAGAAGTTCTATGATAACTCTGTTCCTAAAACCTGAGGGCGTATCTATTTTTATATTGTTCAAGATTTGTTCTATTTCCTCAGGCGTCAAAAATTTTGGCAAAGATTTTGGTCTTTTTGGTGCAGAAAGAGAAACCGCAGGATTTGTTTCGATATATTTTTCTCTGAACAAAAATTTATAAAATGTACGTATTGAAGCTATTTTTCTTGCTATAGTTGTTTTTTTGTAATCAAACCTTTGTATAAAATGAAGATATTCCCTCAACTTATCAAAATCCGCTTTTGTACAGTCACTTCCCTCAAGCCAAAGCATAAATGCCACAATATCAGAGCAATATGCTGTACCTGTGTGATCGGAAAAGTTTTTTTCCACGCTTAAATACGTTTTAAATTTTTCTATAAATTCTTTTTCCTGATTATTCAAACCAACTACCTTTAATTTACATTTACCCCAAAATATTATACAATATTTTTAACGGAGTTAGAACAACAACAAATGAATATATTCAAAACCTTTGAAATATTTTTGCGCGAACCCTTGAGTGTCATAAAGAATAATTGGGTTCAAATTGTTGGTATACAAACCGACAATTTGTTTACGCACAAACCCTCCTGCGAAGTTTCCTTAATGAAAGACGGGGCGCAAATAACTGTTGTTAATAATCCGAAATTATACAACTTGCTTTCACTCGTAACCTATAAAGCGAAGAAAAAAGAAGAAGAAGAGAAATTAAGCATAAAATCATGAAACATATTGATGCAAAATTTGTTATAAGTGCGGAAAAGCTATCACAATGTCCTGAAACAGATTTGCCGGAATTCCCGCTTTTAGGACGTTCTAATGTTGGCAAATCTTCATTTATAAATGCCCTCGCAAATAATAAAAAACTCGCAAAAACTTCAAATACCCCGGGAAAAACCAGATTAATAAACTTTTTCAATTTTGCAGACTTGCTTATGATTGCAGATTTACCCGGTTATGGATATGCAAAAGTTTCCAAAGATGCACAGGCAAAGTGGCAAAATTATCTTGAAGAATATCTGCTCAATAGGAAACAGATTAAATCAATGATTCAATTTATTGATGCAAGACACGAAATTCAAAAGAACGATTACCAAATGAGAGAATGGGTTAATAACTATAACTTACCGATACTTACAATAGTAACAAAAGTTGATTATATTCCGAGGGGAAAAATCCAAAAAGTTGTTTCGGATATCAAAAAAGAATTTGGCGGAGAAGTCCTCCCTTTCAGCGCTGAGGATAATTATTATCAGGAAAAAACTCTTGAATATTTACTGAATTTATGTCAATAATATCTCATAGGGAATTAGTATGGTTTTAGTTTTGGACGGCAAGACCGATTTAAATCAAATTTCACTTACGGGAGTCAGAGCAATAACCTTAATTGGCTTGCTTGCTGTTGCTCCGCGTTCTATGGAAGAAATCAGACGTGCTTTTCTTGATTTAAAAATTATGGACGAATCCCACTCTGACGATATTTTGAGAGTAGATTTGAATACTATAAAAGCTTTTGGCTGTGAGATTTCAAATTCAAACGCAAAAACCGGATATAAGTACGTTTTGAGCAAACACCCGTTCACAATTCCTATAAACATGGATGATGTGAAAATTTTGAAAAAATTAATTGAAAAAATCAAAAATACTTTAGAAATTTCCATGCTTGTAGAATGTGATAAATTTTTGAACAAATTGGCTGAATATATCTATGACGATGAAATCAAAGAGGCATTTTTAGGAATATCGCCATTAAAACACTACGATACAAAAATAGTGAACGAATTGGTTTCCGCGTGTAATCAGGGATATACCGTAAAAATAGCGTATCAAAAACAATATGTGCCCAAACCCGAAGAAAAAAATATTGTGGCACAGCGTTTGGTGTTCCAAAATGACAAACTCTATTTATACGGCTTTGATTTAGGAAAACAAGCTTCCGTAACACTTTTATTTAAAAGAATTAAGTCAATTATTTCAAAACACACTACAGACAGAAATTTTGAACAAAACACGACTAAAGTAAAATTTTTACTTAAAGATTTTGACATAAGTTTACTTCTTGATTGCGAAAAAGTCGTAAAAATTATTGATGGCGGTGTATTGATTGAAGGAAATTATTTTAACGAATTTACCGCAATACAAAGAATCTTGTCATTTGGTTCAAAATGCACGGTAAAAGAACCGTTGGAATTTAAAAATAAAATTATTTCTAAGCTTAAAGAAATGAGAAAAGTTTATGAAAAGCAAGACTAAAAATATGCCAATTAAAAGGAATTTATCTTCCACACAGGTTCTTAAAACACTCCAAGTGCTGATGGAAGATGATTATACTATGTCCGAATTGATTGAACGACTCAATGAAAAAGAACCGGAATCCATATTCAACCATGGTGTCATAAGCAAATATATTAACACTTGCAGATATTGCGGAATAAATATTCCAAAAATAAACAACAAGTATTTCGTATCAAGTATTCCTTTCGGAATGGATATTTCAGAACAAGAATACGAACTTATCAGCTATCTTCAAAATCGTGCAAAATCGGCATTGTCAGAAAATGCGAACAACAAAATTACAAAATTTTTCACTAAAGTCAGCAAATATTCTAATCGTGAAATGGAAAGAGTTTACGAAGAAAACTCCGATAAAATTTGTTCTATATTTGAAAAAGCCGTCAGGGATGAAACCAAATTATTGTTTATGCTCAAAAATAAGACAAGTTTAAAATGCATCCCGATTAATATTCTTGAAGATAACGGAAAACGTTACTTTCATGTATATGCTGAAGATAAAGAACGAAATATTTTAATCGAGCGCGTTTCCGGAATTGAAATACTAAAAGAAAGATTCCATGCTTCAAAGGCAGATGGTACGGTTGTATACAAGCTTACTGGGGCTCTTGCAAAAAATTATAATATTCGGGAGAATGAAAAAATAATTACGGATAACCTTCCGGAATCAATAACCATTGTAAACTATAATGAAAATTCTTTGGTTTTGCTTTCACGATTACTTAGATATGGTAATCTATGTGAAATTAAAACACCGTCAACTATGCGTCTTAGAATGAAAAACATTATTGACGAAACATTGGCAAATTATGGAGAGTAAGAAATGTTCCTTGCGGCAGATATAGGAAACAGCAGAATAAATTTTTCTCTTACTGATGATAAAAGCATCGTAAAATCGATGATTTTGGACACTGATATAAATAAAGATTCCGATTTTTATATGGATAAATTGACATCTGCTTTTTCAAGTTATGACATAACTGACTGCGCAATAATCTCGGTTGTCAAAAATGTTGATAAAATAATAAAGAAAGCTTGTGATAAAGCTTTTGGAGTAAACTCTGTCATTTTGGAAGCAAAAAATACCTCGGAGATAAAAATTAACAGCGATGCTCCGCAAACCGTCGGGATGGACCGGCTCGCAAATGTTTATGGGGTTATGGATATGCTTCTTCCGGCAATCGTAGTTGATATAGGTACGGCAGTTACTTTTGATATTTTATCAAAAGATAAAATCTTCCTCGGGGGAGTAATTATGCCGGGGATAAATATGCAATTAAAAGCTCTTTCCAACGGTACATCAAAACTCCCTGAAATTGAGCTGGAAAAATCCCCATATGCAATTGGAAACGACACGAAAACCTGTATTTTGTCAGGAGTTATTCGGGGGACAGCAGCCGCAATCGATGGGCTTCTTGGCCAATGCATTGAAGAACTTGGCGGGTGCAAAACGATCGTATTGACGGGCGGACAAGCAGAATTAATTTCTAAGTATATGAAACACCCCTTTAATCATATTGATAAAAATTTAACGTTATCAGGAATAAAAAGGATGTATGCCCTATACTAATTTTTCA
Organism: Candidatus Gastranaerophilales bacterium; assembly: GCA_905236055.1. Classification (GTDB taxonomy): domain Bacteria; phylum Cyanobacteriota; class Vampirovibrionia; order Gastranaerophilales; family Gastranaerophilaceae; genus CAG-196. Next base: position 5,410 of record CAJOOA010000112.1, read on the forward strand.
ATCATGTCAAATATGTAAAGTTTCTTAACAATGCGATGTGAAAATATCCAAAAAACCTTTACATTTTTTTCTATTTAAAATAGTATGTTATTATGTTGTTACTAGTATAGTTTAAAGAAAAAGAGGATAAATCGTGGACAATTTAGGACCTGATATTTTTGGAAGAAAAGAGGCAGAACCTCAATCAAGTTACGGATATAATGTACAATCATCCGATAATATAGTATCTACCGCTCCGGGCGTAAATCCTGCAAAAATCAAAGTTGTAGGTGTCGGTGGTGGCGGCGGAAATGCAGTTAACAGAATGATTAAGTCCGGTTTAACCGGTGTTGAATTCTGGTTAATGAATACTGACTTACAAATTTTAAACACTTCAACTTGCAAAAACAGAATCCAGTTAGGTGCAAAACTTACTAACGGTCTCGGTGCAGGCGGAGAGCCACAGGTTGGTGAAAAAGCTGCTGAAGAAGCTCAACAAGAAATTACACAAGCTATTGAAGGCGCAGATATGGTATTCGTTACTGCCGGAATGGGTGGCGGAACTGGTACCGGTGCAGCTCCTATAGTTGCTAAAATTGCTAAAGATTTGGGTATTCTTACAATCGGTGTTGTTACAAAACCGTTCTCATTCGAAGGTAAAAGACGTCTGAACCAAGCTCAACAAGGTTTGGAAAAATTGAGAGAATGCGTTGATGCTCTTATTGTTATTCCTAACGATAAATTGCTTGATGTTGTTGACAGACGCGTTTCACTTCAAGAATCATTTATCGTTGTTGACGAAGTTCTTTTAAGAGGTGTTCAAGGTATTTCCGATATCATCACAATACCCGGACTTATCAACGTTGACTTTGCTGATGTCAAGAGTGTTATGCAGGCATCGGGTTCGGCTCTTATGGGTATTGGCCGCGGAACAGGCGAAGGCAGAGCTATTGAAGCTGCTAAAATTGCTATCAATTCACAACTTCTTGAAACTTCTATCAACGGTGCATCAGGTGTTATCGTTAATATTACTGGCGGACCTGATATGACATTGCACGAAGTTACCGATGCTACAAATATCATCAATGATGCGGTTCTTGATGATGCAAGAGTTATCATTGGTGCTGTTGTAGACGATAATATTCAGGGTGAAATTCAGATTACAGTTATTGCAACTGGCTTTGAATTAAAATCACAAATGCCGGTTGAAGAAAAAGTTGAAAATCGTTCAATCAGCGCAGTTGACTTTTTCTCAGGAGCATTCAACAATGCTGCTGCACCAAAAGCACCTACAATGACTAATTTCTCTGAAATTCAAATACCTGATTTCTTAAGAAAATAGTTTAAATCTTTATACAAATTAAAAAAGGATGTTCTTAAAAGAACATCCTTTTTTGTATCAAACTAATCATTAAAAGGAATTGTAATAATATATTTATCACCTTTCTTTTCTTTAGTCATTTTATCCGTTTGCAAATTTTCATCCAAATAATAAGCTTGAGAAAAATTGAGAATTTCCTCTCCTCTGTGAGTTTGTCTGTCTAATTCGCCATTTACGGAAATAATATTGTCTTTGATTTTTACATTGACTCTATTTTCATTTCCGTCAAGCGGTTTAAGGTCAACGATGATTTTATATTCATCATTTTCTTTAACAAGATTTACGAGCATCGGGCGAGTTTTGGGTAAAAACGGATGTTCTCCCAAGTCATATTCAAACTTTTCAAAATTCTTCTCTTGCTGTTTTATAAGTTTCTCTATTTTTTTGGAATTGTATACTGGATCAAGCATTTGATGCAGTGCAACCGCTATTGCGAGATAAAAAGCGGCAAATATCATCACAAAGCCCAAAATTATTATCCCAAGTATCTTAAGCCATTTTTTGTGTTGTTCCATAAAAATCTCCCTTTATTCTTCAATTATTTAACATAATTATAACACTGTTAACAATAAACAGTCGGGTGATATCTAAGGTTAATTTTCACAAAAATTTTATGTAAACCGATAATTAAACAAACTTTCATTTTTCATTGTAAAATATAGATATGAAAATCATAGAACTTTTAACCGTTACCAAAGCAGAACACAATATGGAATCTTTGTCTGATGAAATTCTGGATAAAAATGTTCGTATTTCAACAGATACAAGAACCATTTCCGAAGGAGATTTTTATTTACCCCTTAAAGGTGCGTCATTTGACGGTGAAAAGTTTATAGAACACGCTTTCGAAAAAGGTGCAATCGGTGCATTTTGTACCACTTTTCCTCAAATAAATGGCTTGTTGTTTAAAGTCCGAGACACATTGACCGCCTATCTTCAACTTGCGAATTATCGCAGAAATCAATTGAATCCGACGGTTGTGGCTGTTACGGGAAGCTCCGGAAAGACAACTACAAAAGAGCTGGTTGCAACAGTTCTGTCGGAAAAATTTAAAACCTTCAAAACTCCTTTAAACCATAATAATGAAGTCGGCTTGTGCCAAACAATTTTTGAAATGCCTGAAGATACCGAAGTTTTGGTGCTTGAAATGGGTATGAGGGGATTAGGAGAAATCGAACTTTTATCAAAATATTCCGAACCAGATATGACAATAATTTGCAACGTCGGAACCGCACACATTGGGCGTTTGGGCTCAAGAGAAAACATTGCAAAAGCAAAATGTGAAATTGTAAAACATCAGCGTGGTGAAAGTGGAAATAAATATTTTATTGCTCACGATGATGAATTAATTCGCAAAACCGTTGAATTTGATGGCGAAAAGATTTTTTATTCCTTAAAAGACGTAAAAATTCTTGATAAAGGTGTAAATTATTCTAAATTCGAGTATATGGAAAATGTTTATGAACTCAATGTCGGTGGTGAATATAATATTGAAAATGCCCTTGCCGCAATCAATGCAGGAAATAAATTGGGCCTAGGGGTAAATGAGATACAGGAGGGATTAAAAAAATATCACCCGATTGAAAAACGCTGGGAGGGGGTAAATGTAAGCGGATTTGAAATAATTAATGACAGCTACAATGCCAACCCTGAATCTATGAAAGCTTTTATTGACACAATTTTTGAACTTTATAACAATTACACTCTTGTTCTTGGTGATATGGGTGAATTAGGGGCAAATGAAGTCCTATATCATAAAGAACTCGGTGAATACATAAATAATCACAAGAAACTTAACCACAAAACAACAGTTATCACAATCGGCGAGCTTTCCGAAAATATTTCCAGAGAAATTAAAAATTGCAAAGGGGTAAATTTCAAAGATCTTGAAAGTGCCGTTGAATACATAAAACAAAACATATCCAAAGATTCAAAAATTTTTCTAAAAGCTTCCCGCAGTATGAAATTTGAAAAGATTATAGATAGTCTAAACGGTTAAATATAGTTTATGTTATAATTTTCCTGAGAAGACGAGGTAAATTATGGAAAAATTTTTTATAACTACAGCGATTGATTACGTTAATGGCGCACCGCATATCGGACACGCTTATGAAAAAATATTAACCGATGTTATATACAGACACTTTACCCAAAGATGTAACAAGCATTACTTCTTAACTGGTACGGATGAACATGGAATTAAGATTCAAAAAACCTCGGCTTCTATGGGAATGACACCAAAAGAACTCTGCGACATAAATTCTCAAAAATTCAAAGACGCATGGAAAGCTCTTGGAGTTGATTATGACCAATTCATAAGAACAACTGATGAATATCACGAAAAGGTTGTACAAAAGATTTTCAAAAAACTTGTAGACCAAGGAGATATTTATAAACATTCATATAAAGGTCTTTATTGTTCCGGCTGTGAAGCATTCCTGAGTGAAAAAGACCTGACAGAAGACGGACTTTGTCCTGACCACCAAAAGAAACCGGAAATTGTTGAAGAGGAAAACTATTTCTTTAAATTAACAAAATACAAAGATGCAATTATTAAGCATATTAAAACCCATCCGGAATTTATTGTACCTGCTTTCAGAGCAAACGAAGTCTTGAACCAACTTGAAAATATTGAGGATATTTCCGTTTCACGTGCGACTTCAAATGTAAGCTGGGGCGTTCCTGTTTTGGGCGACCCGGAACAATCAATCTATGTTTGGATAGATGCTCTTTCAAACTATATAACAGCTTTGGGATATGATATCGATTGCGAATGCGGCGATAATTTCAAAGAATTTTGGCCTGCAACGGTGCAGGTTATAGGCAAAGATATTCTTAAATTCCATAGCATTTATTGGCCAGCAATTCTTATGGCGTTGGATTTGCCGCTTCCGGAACACTTGTTTGCTCACGGATGGATAACTATAGATGAAGCTAAGATGTCAAAATCACTAGGAAACGTAATCTCACCGACTTCGGTTCTTGAGGCATTTAGTATAGATATTCCCGATCCTTTGAGATACTACATGGCAACCGCAGCACCTTGCGGAAAAGACGGAAATTATTCCGACGAAGATTTTAAGGAAAAAGTTAATGCACATCTTGCAAATTCTATGGGAAATCTTTTAAACAGAACCTTATCGATGCTTGTTAAATATTTTGATGGTGATATTAAACCGGAATTTCTCGGCAAAAATGAATTAAAAGAGAAAGCTTTGGAAACAATCAAAGCTGTTAAGCATAATTTTGATTACCTTGAAATTCAGGAGGCATCATTGAAAATAGTTGAATTGGTTGATATTACCAATAAATATGTTACTGATAATGCACCGTGGACTCTTGCAAAAGAGGGGCAAACGGAAAAATGCGGGGTTGTTTTAACCAATGTATTGCAGGTTATGACGGTAATAGCATCACTTATTTACCCCTATTGTCCGAATATTGCTAAGGCAATGGCAGAACAATTGTCCTATGATATCAATACAAAGCTTGATGATATTACTTGTGAATACCTAAAATCAGGGCATTTGATTGACAAAGATAATATCAAACCGGTATTTCTAAGAATCGATAGCGAACTCGCAGATAAAAGTCAAAAATAATTTCCCCTAGTTTCTTACATGATATTTATTA
>CAJOOA010000113.1 GCA_905236055.1 Candidatus Gastranaerophilales bacterium
ACCATTTCTGAAAATGTTTTTGGTTCACCTCTTTTTACTCCGGCGATTTCGTCAGGGTCCTTGCGTTCAATTGATTTTAGCTTTTCTCGTTCACGATATTCCTTTTTATATTCCTCGCTTTCGTGATATTGCTCAGCATTATCAGAGTTTTCGCTCCCGCCCGTGTTTTCATCATTGATAAAGGCGCCTTCTGAATCAATTGCGCTTGAGTTATTTGTTACGCTATTACCTACGCCAGGCTTGCTCCGCCAATGAGCTTTTACTTCCGTTCCGTCTTCTCTGGTATATGATTCTACATGTACCACATTCTCTGAACCGGATAATTCTCTGTCTTCCGGTATTCCCAAAACCCTTGTCTGAGCCAGCAATTCATTTTTACGATTTAAAAGTTCCCTTAATGACATATCCAGCATATTGTCTCTTGAATATATTTTATCTTCTTTTGTATGAGGATTCTTGTAATTTTTATACTTCATTTTTATTTTCCTTTCCGATTAAATTCTTTATAAGAGTTGAAAAATCTTCATCTTCATTCACTTTTGAATTTTCTCCTGAATTTTTGTTAACTCCTTGTTCTTTATCTTGTTTATTTTTTGAAGCTTGTATAACATTTTGCATCAATGCTTTAAGTAATTCGGGATTCATTTGGGAGTTATTACCATTTACCCCATTTGCCCCTAAAAATCTTTCCGGATTATCAACCCCTTTTTGTTCAAAATACCAAACAAATATTTCTTCAAGGTTCAAAGGAATTAGTTGAGAGAATTTTTCAACTGCCGATACGAGCATATCCGCTTGTTCTGACTTAAGCAGCGTTTGAGAAGAATCGGAGTATGTATACTTATAATCTGCCTGACGAACGAAATCATCAATCTCAATAATTTCCGGTTGATTGTCTTTATTCAAGAAAATTGTTTCCTTACCCATTTTAAAATCAGCACAAAGCTTAGCAACTTTTTCTACACAAGGGAGGATATAATCTTGATTAATAATATCCACAAGCATAGAAAGCCGCGTCATCTGACCTTGCGATTTTGTATTGATTTCCGTTGCCGTTTTTGGAGAAGGAGTTTCGACAGAGCCGATCATATTCGGGAAAATGCCCGAAACTTCTGCCATCAAATCGTTAAGGAACGAAATGTCCTGTAAAAAGACCGTCGGATTAAAGTTAAGCTGATGGAAAGCTGCTGTCGGAGTCAAATTATCTCCATATTCAATAATTTTGCCCGGATATAATTCAATTTCGTCTTCGTCAAAAAAGCCCTCCGGTGCAAGAAGCGGCGGATTTTCGTTAAGCGCTTGCAAATTGCAAGTGCGATTTAACAAATCCTCCTGAAAATTGGCGAGTGAAAGTACACAATATAAAGGACTTATACCCCTTTTGGTAACGGGATCCGTAATAAATGCACCATAAGAAAACGGGTTTATAATTCTTTCATTTTTACCGAATTCTACAAGATATTTCCTTGCAACAACAGTTGCATGCCAGTTCTTCAGCACTGTTCCGTTCGGGAGCTTTAAATCACCCCAATGTTCAAGAACTTCTATTGTAGAACCGTTAACGATATCATCATCTTGCTTTTTGCCGAAGTTTTGTGAATTTGATACAAGCCCATAGATTTGCTCTTTTTCTTCTTTACTTAGGGTATATAATTGGTTATTTACAATATCTTCCGGTGTTTTGTAACAACGGTAAATTTTGGGACAGTTATCCCAATTGTCAAACTGAGAAGAATCAAAAACCAAATCTGCCGGATTTACGGGGTAAATATACGGATTGTCATATATTTTACGCTCGTCAGTCCAGAAATTTTTACCGTTTTTAACCGCTTCCATAATTTTGGGCAGCTTAAAAATATCTTCCGAAAACAAGTTTTCGAAAAATGCTATAGGTCTTCTGTATTCCTGATGATTCTTTTTCCAAGCAGTAAATGAGATTAATTCACCATAAAGCAAAGCATTATCGATAACTTTATCACATGTTTTTTGATAATCCATTTTTTCCAAAATATCTACTAGCATTGCTTTTTGTTTGTTGGAATTGTTATTTGAATCGTGGTTTTCGCCTGATACATCAAACATTGAACTTACGTTTGCGTAAGTATTTCTCCAGATAAATGCTTTGAGTGTTTGGTAAAACATATAGGTTTTACACATTTTTACTTTTGATTTCCATCTTTGGGTTTTATCCTTAACGGATTTAAAGTCGTTTTTGAAAAAGATTTCGTTAGCCAAGTCGGACGCCATTTTTAGATTTGAGGCGCGTTCGGAATTTAATTCCGCAAAGTCGGAGGATATTTTTTTAACAAGCTGTGCAATTTGTTCTTTATTAAGCTTCCCTTCCGAATTTTCTTTTTCAATAATGTAATCAAATGTCATAATCTTTTCCTTTCCGGGTATTTTACCCTTGTTTGTATATAAATAATTTATCTTTAACCCTCTTAAAACCTGAACGCAAAAGGCAAAGTGCCGATGCTCGATTTTGCGCCTCGGCATAAATGTCGCAGTTAAACCATGTGGTTGAAAGTTTTACGCACTCAATATTTTCATCAAGATGTTTTCGCCCCGCATAAGCATTCAAAAACAACTTTCCATTGTCTAAAAAGAAATAGATGGCGCCGATTAAAGCGCCATCCGTACCAATAAAACAATAGAAAAGAGTGTTATGAATAATGAAGTTAAAACTGTTTGTGTCGCAAATTTTATCCTGACTTTGTTCGTACATTTCTTTTAATTTATCTTTGTACAAATCAAACTCAGGATTTCTCGGGATAATTGCTCTTATCATAAAATCCTTCCTGCATGCATATTCTTGCGCCAAACAAAAGAGAAATACTTATATATTCACATAAGTACCCCATTAATATCTCAAAGTAACAAAATTTCATATATTACAAACTTTCAACCTGCTCATTTACATATTTGTTATCAGGAGCAAGCTGTTTTGCATAGCCCGCGAACTCTTTTGCA
>CAJOOA010000114.1 GCA_905236055.1 Candidatus Gastranaerophilales bacterium
ACATTTTATTTTCACTGCAAACTGTAAAAATGCTTAAGCCACATTTTTTAGTAACCAAGTTCTGAACTCGTCAACTCTGGGGTAAATTTAAAGGGACTAGTTTATACTAGTCCCTTTAAATTTAAGTCTCTGTACCTTTTAACAGGACATTTGGTCGGAAGGAAATTTTGTCACTGCGAGCGAAGGCGTGGCAGTCTAGCCAATCTGGACAATTTTATCGGGTCGGAAGTCGGTTGATTATAAAAGTCCGAAATGTCCGATTTAGTTATCAAAAATGTCCGCAAATTTGCACATTTTGTCCCAAAATTTGCACTCAAATGTAGGGTAGACTTTAGTCAACCAAAATAGGTCGGGCTTAAGCCCGACACATATTTTAATTTTATTTTTGACGGGTTAAAACCCGTCCTATTTATTTTTACCCCTGCCCAATTTTTATAAATATTACTTAAACCCATTTGGTATTGGTCCATTGTATTTTTTATACAAAACAATGACATCTTCCGGTAAAGTTTTGCCTTCTATCATTCTTGCATAAGTTTCTGCTATGAACTCGCCAATACCTACCTTAGAATATTCTGAAACTTTTCCTGCGGTCTTTTGAATTTCTTCATTATATAAAAATTCATATATATCAGGATGAATACACTTTAAAGTGTCTGGGTTTTTGAATCGTTGTTCTATTTGGTCTTTAGTATACCAACGGAATAAACTTGCGTTTTTAATTGAATCCTTTGATTTCTTTCGAAATATATTAAAATATTCCCATAGACCTACTGTTGTATTTTCTAAATTTTTACCTGCATCTTGCAAATGTCCTAATTCATGATATATTTCCTGTCCTATCCCATAATCTATATCTATTTGATATTCCAAACGTTTATTATTTACACGCAAATATTCTTGTAATTTTGATAATCGTTTATCAGGTTCTAAGACTCTTAATTCTTCTAAATTAATGTCAATCTTATCCCTGTTTTCTTCAGCAAATTTTAACCAATCTATTCCCTTAGTATATTTTTGTGGTTGTAAAGAAAGATAAAGTTTCCATTCTTCACGAGGAAGAAGCTTTTCTCCTTTTTGGTATCTCTTATATAAATTACGAATTTCACCTGATTTTGGGACAAAATTAATTCCTTTGCGGGTTTTATCAGTTAATAAGTCTAAGAGTGTTTTATCAGCACCAGCCACACTATCCATCATAAATTGATCTTTAATTATACATAATTCACCAAATCCTTTGCTTTTCAATGTCATGTCTACAAATGCCAATGCTCCTTCAATACCTTCTAACGGTTCGGTAAATTTTACTTTTTGAGGTATGAATACTTTTTGACCTGTATTTTTATTTACTACATCCGTAATATTTTTATTAACAAAATTTACCACATCAAGCGGCATAGTATTATCTACTTCTTTAATTCCAAGAGTCTCTTTAGCATACCTTATTGCATCTTCCAAACTTTTGGCTTCTTTAAATTCAATTTTTTTATCAAATACTTTAGGGACAAGTTTTTCTTTAATTAATTGCTGAGTTTTTTTTATTTGATGCCTAGATACTAAACACATTGCACCGATAATTGTGGTTATGGTTCCAACTATTCCAATCCCCCATTTTGCACCTTTTGACAATCCTTTCTTTTTGCTATTGATTTCAACTGCATCAGGCGGATAATCTGTAACTGGCACAGTTTGCGACCGGAATGTCATTTGTACATTCTGTTGGACAGGCTTATTAAAGTTTATCGTTTGTATATTAGTACCTACAGACATAGTTTTCCTATAATCTTCTACTACTCATATAAAGTATTGTAAAGCAAAAAAATTGCCTAAATATTAAGAATTATTAACTTATGAAATACACTTTACTCGAAAAACAAAAAGAATTTTTTAATATACCCCAAGGGTAACAGTCTTGATGTAGTAATATATCAAGCCTGTAGGTTGGGGTTTCTACCCCAACAATAACTTTTATTGTAAAATCAACATATGAATTACAAAAGACTCTGTAGGGTGCAATTTTTTGCACCAAATTAATTCTCAATATCACTGTTCTTTCTTCTCAAACCGACTGTTATTTTGCATTTGTACTCGGAAGGGGTAAATGTCATTGCGGGCCTATGAAGGCGAAGCAATCCAGCTTTTGCCAATTTGACAAGGTTGGAAATAAAAATTTCAAATTACCTCAAAAGTCCGTCAAAAGTCCTCAAAATTCCAAATTTAGAATTTTGAATGAGTAAATATTTGGCTCAATTCACGATAAAACCTAAATTACACAAAAGGGTAAAAATAGGTAATTTGAAGATTATACAAAATTGTAGAAAAAGTAGGGTGGAAAATGTTTTGTGTTGGTAGTTTTGAAATAATTCTACGCACATTTCCACCATTAAATTTTTGGTGGGAGTGAATTTTTAATCATCGTGATAATCAATGTTTATAGCATTTCCCACCCTACCAACTACCAACTACGGTCTATATCCTTTTTATTACTCCGTTTATAATTTTTCCGCAAAATTTGCGACCTTTTTCAAGGAGCACAACACCTTCTTTATCTGAATCGAATCTTATTAGTTTAATTTTACTATTCTTAGGTAGTTTGAAATCAAGTGATGGTTCTACAATAGAAGTTTTGTAGTCTCCGGTTTTATAATTAAAACAGTTTACAATAGTTATATTTGAAACGTTGTTAATGTGTCCGATTGATCCATTTATAAATATTCCCTTCTTTGCAAGTTCAGATTTTACCTCCGCTTCACTTTTTTCTATCCCTTTTTTAGCACCTAATATAACGAGCTCATCAATAATGTTTTCGCCCTCAAGTTTAATATTTTTAGCCATAGACTTTACTGTACCATCGACAGTAGAATCCCTCATTATAATATCACCGCTGACACTTGATACATTTCCTTTGAGAAATGAATTATGAAGTATGGTATCACCACTTATATTTTCTATATTTCCTGTAATCTCAGTATTGTTTTTTACTATAATATCGCCACTCAAGTTTTTAATGTCCCCATTTACTTTTGAAGATAAAATAGAGATATCTCCGGACATGCCTGAAATTTTTCCGTTAATTCGTGAGTCTTTAATGTCTACATCACCTGACATTGTGCTAATTTGGGCATCAACATCTTTGGAATATATTTTTATATCTTCGTAGGTTTTTTTGTAACTTTTGAATGAAAGTGCCGAAGGTCTGATGTAGCGTTGAGCCAATGGCATTAAACTAATATTTGTAATCATACTTGTCCTTTCTTTATTATTCTTCTTTTATTCTAAAACCCTTAAAAATATTTTTTGCTATTTATTTTTTTTATTCTCAAAATCACTGTTCTTTCTTCTCAAACCGAGTGTTATTTTATACCTGTCTGGGTTCGAGCGGGAGCGAGCTGAGGGCGAAGGTCTTTTCTTTGGAAGAAACGAAGTTTCTGAAAAGAAAAACCGTAGACACGTTTAATGCGAACAGGTCAAGACAATCGCGCCAGGCGTGAACAAAAAGTTAATAATTAGCCGGATTGCCACGCCCTAACGGGCTCGCAATGACGATTAATACAAGACAATAGTGCCCAGCCAAAATTTATTCAAACGGATATTTGTTCTCTAGCAAAAAAAGTTTTTTACGGATTTTATACCTATAGAATATTATTAAGATACAAAATTTAGGTAAAAATACTTGAAAATAAATCCTATTACAAATTTTTATAACAATTACGGCAACTCACAAATTCCAAAAACAGACAACGATTTGTCGTTCAAATCTTTGCCCTGTTTATTATATTCTTATAAAGATTGCTATGGCGTACAAAGAGCCAGCCAAAATACAACAGGATTACGCATCGACTTAGATTATGATAAATTGGCAGATATTGTATCTGACTCTATTAAATCGTGCCACCTTCAAAAAGATAAGAAGTTCCCGTTCTTCAGACAAAAATCTTCCCAAGAAGCCGAAGCATCAGAAAATCCACCTAAAGTAACAATATACTCAATGGCTGGTTCTGACGGCACGGAAGCATATGCTATTGCTAATTCAATTATCGGCAAACTTGGATTCGAAGATGCACAAAAGTATGTATTTCCGATACATGTGAGTGATGTTTCCAAAAAAATTATCGAAAAATACGGACAAAAGGGTATGGTATTACTGCTTGACGAAGAAGTTGAAAAGCTGAAACATATACGTAAATATCTCAATTATACAGGTAATGATTATTATGACGGATTCCGCTACAAAGAGTACAGTTTAGCCCCGGAATTCAGAAATTGTTTCACTTTTGAGGTAATGGATTTTCAGGAAAAAATTAAAAACTTTCCTCCTCCAAAAGAAAATGAATCATGCATTTTTGCAATAAGAAATTGCTTGGCTCAAGCGTTTGGCACAATAGAAACAAGTATATTACTGTATGACATGGCAAGACACCTTCCTCCGGAAAGTCTTGCAATATTTGGAGATTATGATGCAAAAATCAAAATGCCGGATGTTTTTAAGCATTCACGTCATATAATCCCGGTTGATTATAAAAATAATATATATAAAATATCTTCATATAAAAAAATTGTTGGTATGGATAAAGCATACTTAGTAAGCAAGTATTTAAATAGCATTTTCCACTAACCTTTTAATTTATGCTAAAATATTTGCGCCAAATTAAGGAGTGAATATATTGAAACAGCAATTAAAATTATTGCTGAGCTACAAAAGATATGAATGACGGCAAAGAGGTTTATAAACCATCAAGATAATTTATGCAAAATAAAAAGCCCCAAATTGGGGCAAAATTTTTGTAAGATGTAAGATAGTTATATAAGAGATAGTGCTTGGAATATTTGGTCTGCAGTAAGTTCTGCGTTCCAAATCTTAATTTATGTATAATTTAATGCCCTATACAAGAGCTTCTGTTTTTACGTATTTTGCTGATTTTGAAACAACACCGTAGCATGCACGGGTTAATTTCGCATTCATTGCCAGCATCATCCTATATGAATCAGCCGAATAATTCATTGCGGTAAGCATATCATCCGCAGACACTTTTGATACCAACGAACCTTCTTCGTGGTTATCAACTTTTTCTTGTGCGTACTTTTCGACAAGCAACTTGTCGATGAAATCTCTAGCTCCAATTGCCATGTTCTCTCTCTCCTATAACTATTAAATTGTACATTTTGATACAACAAGATTGCGACTTACGCTATTTGTTCTTATTTATATCTTATGTATATATAAAGTATTTAACTTTTAAAAAATTGCCTTTTTATAATCATATTGTTAAGAAATGTAACATTGAGTTTAGAAAAACAGCGATTTCGTTATATTTGCAACAAAAGAGCACCGACTCAAAGAATCGGTGCTCTTAAATTTATTCTTCTTATTATCCTCTGATGTTAAGAGATTTAATAAGTTTTCTGTAACCTTCAAGATTCTTTTCTTTCAAGTAAGAAAGAAGTCTTTTTCTCTTACCTACCATCATAAGAAGGCCACGTTTTGTTGAAAAATCTTTCTTGTTTGCTTTCATGTGTTCGGTAAGTTCAGTAATCTTTTGGGTTAACATTGCAATTTGTACTTCTGCAGAACCCGAATCTTTAGCTGAAGCACCAAATTTTTTGATGATTTCCTGTTTGTTTTTCAAATTAATTGACATAGTGTAAATCCTTTTATTTAGCCGTATTCTACGCTTGAGACAGAATATTTATCGGCTGTGAGTACTGTCCTAGGGACTACGCCCTTCGGCAAGCTATGCGGTTTATTTATAACACATCCGCCTGTGTGTATAATTTAAAATGGAGCGGGAGACGAGGCTCGAACTCGCGACATCCTCCTTGGCAAGGAGGCATTCTACCACTGAATTACCCCCGCTTAGCACTTTATATTCGGTTTTCAACTCCCTGCGGGAATACATTTACCCCCGTAAGTACATAATCATATTACATGCTGATATTTTTAAGTCAATAGTGTAATCCTTCCGGCTGTTTTTATAATTTATGCTTTTTATTTATTTCTTTGGATATCCAAACAGAATAAGTTTTCCTATATGTTTTTACAAAAACATCAACAAATTCATCCGGTTGCATATTTAAAGCAAATCCGCTCATCCAACTGCGTTCCGGCATTATTTTTTCTCTTTTAACTGTTTCTTTTGCAGCACCGAATATTTGTTCAAATTCATCAGCATCAAACTTTACTCTGTTTGCCCTGCACATTGCTCTTGAGGACTCTAAAAAGTTCGGTTTAAATTTATCCAAATCTTTCATAACGTTTTCTATCTTTTGATTTAAATCCGCTTCGTTTAAAGCACGCTCAGTGTAAAATTCCCCGTGCTCGTAGCTCTCCTGCAAGGAAGCATTCGTAAACAGATCTTTAATAATTTCAAAAGATATTGTTGAAATATTAATTTCGTTTTTGTTATATTCACCGTCTATAAGTTTTTGCAAGGATGTCTTCCACTGACAGATAATCTCTATAACAGTATTCACAATATAAATCAAATGCTGATAATCACTGTTTTCATAATAACTGAAAAATTCACTAATATCCTTTTTATCAATAAGTTTTTTATCGTCAATTATCACGTCTATATTTAACTCTAAAACTTTTGTTAAAAATTCCGTCGCATAAGCTTTCAGTTTTTCAAATTCATTAGTTCCCGGAGTAGAGTTATAATTTTTAACAAGCTTATTCCAATCTTCAATTTCACCTTTCAAGTGCACCAACTCGCAGTCCATCATATAATTTTGCAAATCGTTTTCGAGCTCTTTTTCAAAATCAGAGGACTCACCTTCGTATTCATTCATAAACCTTGTAGCTTCGTCAAGCAAATAGCATCGCACCATTAGTTTCGTTTTATCACTCAAATTTCTTGGCACGTAGGTATTGCCGTTCGGCAAAGTAAATACATTCCAACCGGAAGTACACATCTGGTAAAATTTATCAACAATATTTTTCATAGGGACTGTGTAATTCGGTCCAAAGCCACGTTCTATTGAATCTATAACCTTGCTGTTACCGTTTTTTAATAAAGATTCCGCACGACTTTCTGACATCAAACTAACTTTATCTATTAACCCATTCACAAAATCAATCAATTCCGACACATTCTGTTCGCTATATTTACTCAAAAAAGCATCTGTATTTTCGGCATTAATTAAAACTCCGTCAGGAGATTTCACTTCCAAACCGCTTTTTACAAGCGCATTCAAAAGCGTTCTTGCACTCTCTTTTATTCTGCCGAAATCAAACACCATTCTACACCCGTCTATAACTTCTGTTTAAATTTTAATACAAAATCCCTTACACGCCAACCTATTGAATTGCATTTTTCCAATCTTTAATGTACGGATTCAATGCTTCAAAGACGGTTTTATCCATGAATTTTCGCAAATAAGTTTCAAGTTCGGTTTCATCAACAAACGGATTTGCTTCCATAAATGTCAACGCTTCTTTTTCCAGAACTCTACCAAAATTATTGTTGTTAACAGATTTTTGCGTAGAATATTTTTGAATATATTCGTCATAAAGGGTGTCAATTACTTTGTCAATCATATCTAATGTCGACTGGCTGAGTTTTCTTCCTGTTTCGGGTATCGCCAAATCTGATTCAAAACCTGATTTTACAACACTGCCTGTAATTCTGATTTCATTTGTCTTACCTGAAATTGCCGCATCAAGATGTGAAACATCGGATAAACCGTTGAGTACATTATTGATAAATGTCATTAAGCCATCAGAATCACTTCCTGTTTCGCCGTCATGAGAATAAACATTCAGTATCTTGCTTATGTTTTCAAGGGTTATGAGCTCATTATTGTAATATATCATTATGCCGTTATTCACTGCGGTTTCAAGGATTTTACCTGCTTGTTTTCTTAACTTGTTGAATTCATTTTGTGAAATATAACCGCCTAAATTCTTTATTAAAAATTCCCAATCGGATTTATTATCCTGCATAATATCTTGTTCGTTCTCAGATATATAGTTTTCAAGATAAGAAGTAAGTGCAACGACAAAGGTTGCCTCGCCGCCATCATATACCTTAGCGAACTGTATAGCCGCAGCACTTATCATATTTCTTACGGAAAGTTTTTGTGGTTCAGACAAACTACTACTATACGAAGATCCGTCAGGAAGCACTTTTGCCATCACCTCTCCATAAATGGTTTCCGTAACGGAATCAGCCATTTTCCTGTAGTTCTCTTGAACAGTACTCTTCTCACCTATTTCGCCCAAGTATTTGGCTTTAATTTCGTCATATTTAGCAGGGAGTTTTTCGGCAAATGTATTATACAGCTGTCCCATCTTCTCAAGTCCTGCCGAAGTCACAAAGTCATCTAAAAATGCTCTCAATTCATCTCTTACAACTTGTTGATACTCAGCAAGTGCGCCACTAAAGTCATTAGCAACTACGTCTTCAAATAACTGACGTAAAAGTTCCTCCATCCTTAATTCTTCGCCCCAAAACAGAAATTCTTCCGGCGAAAGTTCTTCGTCACCATTCTTATCAATTGATTTTAAGTTAAATGTATCAAGCTCAAATTCTTCTACAAGTTTTTTAAGTTCGTCACCCTGTAATTTGCCGTCATTATTGTCATCATAGTTACTCAAATTAACGGCTCTGCCGTTAATAAAAATCGTTAAAGATCCGAAATTAATATTGCCTGACATGATGACTCCGATTAATGACTTTCCCTTTGCCATGTATTACGGTCTTTTTCCAAAAAAACTTTAGCACTTTACGAATAATTGTTACATTTGTTTACAAAAAGGCAATTTCTTATTAAACAAAGACTTTATAAATATATATAGGGAAAATTATGAGGATATAAACATGGGATTGCCAAACATTAATTGGATAAATAATCCTTGGACAACCTACTCCCAATGGGGTGGGGCGAATCCCTCATTGACTCAATGGAATGGAATGAATAATTCGTGGAACAATTTTAATACAAATTGGTCGAACCCATATTACAATTATGCTACTCCAAGCGTTTTCGGTTCCGGTTCATCTGATTCAGATTCAAATTCAGGTGAACCTTATGAACAATTTCTGGCTCAAACAAAAGCAAGATTCCTTGCTCCAAAATCCAACGACTCTACAAAAAAAGCTTCTACAGTATTTACCCAAAAAGAAGCTGAAATTTTGGCTGAAGAATACAAAAGGTTAATTATTGATCCTCCCAGCCAAAGTGCTACTTCAGCAATGGGAGGCCAAGCCGCTTATGGTGCAGCATTCACTGCAGTACCTGCAATTAACTATATGAGAAGTTCTAATACGAGAAAAGCATTAAATCCTGTTGCAAAAGAAGTTATGAGTAATGCTTGGGAACAATCGACATGGAAAGATTTTATAAAACCTTCTGAAGCATTTAAAGAAAATAAAGCATTAAATGATGCTGTTAGTGAATTAGCGAAGGAAACAGGCAAACTTGAAAGGGCTCAAAAAAGAATATTCAGGAAAAAAGTTGACTCAGGATTATACGAGAAAATATTGCGAAAATCCAAAAGTGCTATCAAATCCGGTGATATAAAAAAAATAAAAGAAGCCCTTGCCGAAGCAAGATTAGCAAAAAAAGCCAAAACTCTTGTTGGTTTTAGAGATGCAAAAAGAGCAGCGAGAGCAGCTGAAGAAGCGGCTAAAAAAGCCACTGCAGAAGCTGCTGAAAAAGCCACGGTGGAGGCAGCTGAAAAAGCCACTGCAGAAACCGTTACAAAGACCGCTACGGAAACAGCTAAAAGAACAGGTCTTAAAGCGTTTGGTAAATCCGCATTAAAACGTTGTAGCAAATACGTACCATATATAGGTGATGCCATTTTCGCCGGAATGGAAATTTATGGAGATTGGGACAAATTAAAAGCAGCAAAAAAACAAGGCGGCGGAGCACTAGCAAAACAATGCGTACATACAGGAGTAAAAACAGCAGCCGTAGTCGGCGGTTTCGCTCTAGGTATGAAAGTCGGTGCCGCAATTGGTTCATGCGTACCTATTCCTGTTGTAGGGACACTCGTCGGAGCAGTAGTCGGAGGTGTAGTCGGCGGCTTACTCTCTTGGCTCGGAGCAAAAGGTGCTAAGGCAGCAACCACTGCTGCATTAGGACCGGAACCCGGTGTCGAAGCCCAAAAGAATGAATTAACTGCTAATGGAAATAATAACTATATTGATCGCAACGGCACACTGAATGAGAAAAAATTCCAAAACAGCGGCCATTGTGAACTGATAACATCCTTAGCATCAATATATGCTGAGAACGGTACAGGCGAAAATGGTATAAGCGGAGAAGCCGCACAAATTTTGAGAGAGCATGGATATGTTGCATAACCCACTCTTAGCACAAATTTGTAAGCACGCTCATCTCACAATTCTTGCAATCAAATTTTAGAAAATAGATAGTGTTTTGTGAATCTCTCAAGAACAGTTTCTTGGGAGATTTACACATATTTAAAGCATATTTTATACAATGTTTACAGCGCATCAATTCCACTTGACGATTAGGAAGTTTTGTTTCCAACGAGTACTCATTTACCGCCACACCGCATTTTTCATAAAATTCTTTTGCGGATTTGTTATGTACATTCGCTCTGTAGTCGACTTCCGGTACGAAATATTTTGTATGCTTCATCGGCTTTTGATAAATTCTGTTTGAACCATAAACCTCAAGACGTTTTTTCATAAGTTTATCAAACATATTTCTGCGCAGTTCATTTACCGCACTTACAGTCATAAAAGGGATTTCAAGATCATCTGCCAATTTTATGTTACAAATATAGAAATCACCTTCACCTGTTTTGGAAAACTGTTTAATAAAAGTTTCTTTCATTTTTTCAGGATTTTTTGCCTGTTCTGTTGAAGGTATTTCGCAAGTAACAGAAACACCGTCCTCATCGGTAATCTTTAACAAAAGTTTGTTATTAGAACCGTGTATTTTATTCACCTCAATATTTATCCCTATTTGCCGTTTTACCGGCTTTTCCAATTCTTTTTCGAATTCAACATCAAGATTACGATAAATTTTATCACCGTTTTTTATTTTAATTTTTTTATTAGGATAAATTGTGTTCCCGATTACTTTATTTACAAGGCATCCGTCATTATTAAAATACAAACCGTCTTGGGAATGAATTGCCTTATCAGTTTCGATTACGAATGAATCACTGCAAACCTTTATAACTTTACCTAAATATTCGCCTTTCGATTTAGGAGAATCCATGCTGAAGCAGTCTCCTCTTACCTTCAAGAAATAGCTCGTAAATCCTCTGTTAAAGCTCTTTTCCGGATTCGGAGTAAATGCGCAAATTGACCTTCCGGATGAATTTCCACTCCCCAATAAACTCCGATAATATGCAACAATATTTTTTACATAAGTTTTGTCTTTGAGTCGGCCCTCTATTTTAAAAGAACAAATTCCGGCATCAATAAGTTCATTAACATATTCACTCCCATTAAAATCTTTAAGACACAAGGGGTAAATATCTTTGGCAATTATATTTCCCTTATCGTCTAATACATCATATTTCTTTCTGCACGGCTGTGCGCACTCACCTCTGTTAGCTGAACGACCTCCTATATATTGGCTCAAATAACATTGTCCGCTCATAGAAACACAAAGTGCACCATGAATAAAGCATTCCAATTCTAAGGTCGGGTTTTCTTCGTGTATTTTTTTAATTTGTTCAATCGAAAGTTCTCTTGCGAGAATGACTCTTGAAACACCAACATCATTAAAGAATTTTACTTTTTGAGATAAATAATTATCACATTGTGTACTCATGTGCAATGGGGGCAGCTGCATATTCAAGCCCATAAGTTTTTCCAACAGTCCCATATCCTGAACAATTATTGCATCTACGCCCATTTCAGAAAGTTTACAAACCAATTCAACCGCTTCATCGAGCTCGTTATCGGTTAAAATCGTATTTATGGTTATATGAACCTTTGCCCAAACCTTGTGAGCATAATTCACAACTTCTTTTATGTCATCGAGAGAATTTGAAGCATTTTTTCTTGCGCCAAAGGCAGGTGCTCCCATATAAACGGCATCTGCACCGCAATCGATTGCCGCAAATGCAGTTTCCTTATCTTTAGCCGGTGCAAGAAGTTCAATTTTATTATGCCTATTCACCCTCATTTTTCCTCTAAACACTATCCTTTAAAGAGAAAGTGGTGTATTTACCCCATTCTTTTTCCGAAAATCGATTTAAAGAACTGAACAAAACCGCCTCCGTTTTCTGCTCTTTCTTGAAATTGTGAATAGTTATCACGCACGAATTGGTTACTCGGATCGACTTCTTTTAATCGTTCCATATAATCCATAGCACCGGCATAATCACCTATAGAATCTCTGAACACAGCAAGTTTTTGAAGTGCATTTGAATTTTTCGGTTCGAGCTCAATCAATCTTTCCCAGAATTCGCATGCTTTTGTATAATCTTTTAAGCCCTCTAGCTGAATTGCTATTGTTTCCACCAATTCCGAATCCTTATTGTTGAATTGATAAGCGGTCATATATTCATTCAGCGCAACTTCTTTTTCACCTTTTAAAATATTATATTTTCCCCAATTCAAATGTTCGTTGAACGAATCTCCGGAATCTTCATAAATCAATGCACGCATTTGATATATGAGAGGAGAATTGGGTTCAAGTTTTTCATACTCATCAATTTCGGCAAAAGCCAAATCCTTAATCCCTTTTTGGAAATAATACTGCGCCAAAAGTGAATGCATTAAAGGTTGGTCTTTATACTGTTCTTTTACTTTATTAAGAATCTCAAATGCTTCATCGTTCCTGCCCAAATCCATAAGTGCTCTGGCTTTTGTTAAATCACTTTTTGTAAGCTCCAACGATTTTTCCGGCTGTGAGTTTCTTATATAATACCCCGCAAGTATTTCTTCAAACGCTTTAAATCCGCCTTCTTTAAGTCCTCTTTCAAGAATTTGTATTGACGAAACAATACCTTCTGTCTTTTCATAAAGTTCTGCAAGTTTTATGTATGGCAACGGGTTTTGATCGTCATCATCCGCGATTCTTAAATATGCATCAATTGCCTCCTGATACTTTTCTTCGCCCTCACAAAGCCCAGCATATAAATATCTTGCAGGAAGTGCCTCAATGTTATCTTTAGCATTATCTATTGCTTTTTTGTAATCGGATTTCGCATAACCCATCTGTTGCTGTAGCGCATGCATGTTCCCCCTAAGCAGATAATATCTGAACTTGTCCTCATTCTGGTATATGTCAACCAATTGTTCGTGGGCCAAAATATTTGCCGGATCAACCTCAAGCATCCTGCCATAATACGCTTTTGCTTCATCTTTTTTATTTAAAATCAGAGCCAAATGCGCAAGCTTGGTTAATAGTTCAACATCACCCGATTTATGCGGGAGCTCTTTTCTATATTCAGCATATGCCTCATCATATTTTTCATCCATTTCAAATTGTTCTGCAAGCTTCATTTTGTTCTCCTAGTTAAATTTATTTTGTGCCGACTCAATACCTTCTTCAAAATAGCATGAGATAGCTTGTTTTGCTATTCCCAGCGTGGATTTGAGTGCTTCTAATTCTTCTTTCGAAAAGTTTTGAAGTACAAAAACTTCAGAAGGCAAATTTGGCTGAGGTCCGATTCCGATTTTTAATCTTGTGAAATTTTGTGTTCCAAGATGCTGTATTATTGATTTTATGCCGTTGTGCCCGCCATCCGAACCGTTTTGACGAAGTCTTATTTTCCCCAAAGGCAAAGACAAGTCATCATGCACTATAATAATATCTTCAACTGCAATTTTGTAATAATCAATAACTGCTCTGACAGCTTCCCCTGAAAGATTCATAAATGTTGTCGGCTTGATTATAATGTAATCTTCGTTTCCATATTTGAAATTTGTTATCAGGGATTTTAGCTTAGAATTTTCTCTAAAAGTCAGATTATTATTTAAAGCAATGCTGTCTGCCAGCATAAAGCCCACATTATGTCTGGTGAAGGTATATTTATTTCCTATGTTACCCAAGCCAACAATTAATTTCATCTAAATCTCCGCATATTTTTCATCATCTGATGCATTGAAAGTTTTCCTGCACCTTGCTGTCCGATTTTTCCGCTCATTTTGGACATCATACCTTTCATATCAGACATACCTTTCATCATTTTTCGCATTTGTTCAAATTGACTTATGTACTGATTTATATCATGGATGGGAATTCCCGAGCCCTGCGCTATCCGTCTTTTTCTTGATGTGTTCATCAGTTCCGGATGTTCTCTTTCCTCAGGAGTCATGGATTGGATAAAAACTTCTATCCTCTTGAATTCTTTTTCACCCTTGTGGGAAATCAAATCTCTATCATCTTTTGACAATTTTAGCCCCGGAATCATTCCCAAAATTTGGTCCATTGAACCGAACATTTTCATCTGAGATTGCATTTTTAGAAAATCATTAAACGAAAATTCGGCCTTTGCCATCTTCTTTTCCATTTCACGCGCGGTTTTTTCATCAAAAACCTCTTGTGCGCGCTCTACTAATGAAACGATATCTCCCATACCGAGGATTCTGTCGGCGATTCTTGCAGGATAAAAATCTTCTAACGCCTCAAGTTTTTCTCCCGTACCCGTAAGTTTAACGGGCTTATTCGTACAGTATGTCAAACTTAAAGCCGCACCGCCTCTCGTATCACCGTCAAGCTTTGTGAGTACTATACCGGTAATTCCCAATTGCGCGTCGAAGTTTTCCGCAACATTGACAGATTCTTGCCCTGTCATTGAATCCACAACCAAAAGTTTTTCGGCAGGATGGAATACTCTGTCAATAATAAGCAATTCTGCCATCATATCCGTATCTATCTGCAATCTGCCAGCAGTATCAAGAATGATTGTGTTATAGCCATTTTCCTTTGCATAATCCACTGCACCTTGAACAATAGATTGAACATCTGAACCGTCTCGAGAATAAACTTCAACTCCAATTTGTTCACCCAACGTCTTTAATTGCGTAATGGCAGCCGGCCTATATATGTCACAAGCTGCCAAAAGCGGATTTCTGCCTTCTTTTTTTAATTTGATTGCCAATTTGGCGGAAGTTGTTGTTTTACCGCTTCCTTGAAGCCCGAGCATCATAATCAAGTTCGGATGTCCTGAGTAATCAATCGGGCTGGAGTCTTTTCCCAGCAGAGCAACCAATTCATCATGTACTATTTTAACGAGCTGCTGGGAGGGATTTACTCCGTGAATTACATCTTCACCCTCTGCTTTATCTCTTATATTAGATATAAAAGATTTAACCACCCTTAAATTAACATCCGCATCCAAAAGCGCACGCCTGATTTCACGCAGTGCATCCTGCATATTTTCAGAAGTCAATTCACTCTGCCCGGAATGCTTTGCAATAATATCCTGTAATTTATCCGACAACGATTCAAACATACAACAATCCTTACGCAATATTGTATGTTTAAAGTACCACAAACATGTTTAAAAATTAACCCGTAAAGACTTGCATTTTCTCAGTTTCTTTTTGAATGATACTCTTATATGCTTCCATCATTTGTTTAATTGCAGCATATTCGGTCTCACGGTTTTTCATTTGAGTGTCTATTTTATTTTCTTTGCGTTCAATTTTTCTCTTTTTATCTTCATATCGGACAAGAGCTTCATCACGTTTATCCTTGTCACTAACTTGTACCAAATTAGGACAGTTTAAAGCCACTTGAGAATCATAAATATTTTTGTACAAATATGTATCACCGCTTGAACCGACCAATTCGGTATTTACATCTGTGATATAGAACATATTATTCATAAGCATTTGATTTAAATATTCAGGGTCATTAACTTGAGCATCAAATGTCCACCCTTTTTCTGCAACAGCTCTGAATAAGTTACTATAAAATTCTATTTTTGTTTTCATCTCTGCATTTATGACAGAATTATATTGATCAAGAGCCGCTTCCATTTCTGCTTTTGTTGTTTCTACAGCATTCTGCCATCTTTGATATTTTTCGACATAAGTAGAATAATAATTACTGTCTATATCGTACCAACCCGGAACGGTATCACCATGTGAATTTGTACCACAGAGCCCGCCAAGACCTTTATAAACACCAATAAGGTAGTCTATGAGTTCTGTCATTGTTGAAGGAGCTGCAGTCGTTTCCTTTACCGTATCGCAAGCTTGTTCAAATAAAGCAATTTTATCATCATCCAGAAAATATCTGCTTAAACCTGCTTTAACCTCATCCATTATATCCGGTATATCATTGCGATCGATTGACTCTTTATTCTTATATTTATTTTCCCAATCTTCACCGAGTTTTTTAACCAATGCAACTGTGCTGAATTTAGTAAACTTGGATCTGTCGGGTTCTCTTTGATTAAGTTCAATAAGCTCCTGATACTTTTCACTATATATCTTGTAATTTTTTTCAGCATCTTCAATATCGGTTTGGCTTAAACCGGTCAGTTGCGACAAAATCTCCCAACGATGCGCTTCCCAATTGCCCGGAGAACCATCAGGAGAAATAATTTCTGCAATCTCTTTGTATTTATTATCAAGAACGACACGACCTTTTGCGTCGGTTAGCATATTTAATTTATTTTGATTGATTGTCCCTTGTGGGTACATCAATGAAGCATATGTAAGATTCGTATAGTTTGCACCACCATCAAGAGTATATTTAAAGGTTTTAGCACTCAAGCTTTCCTGATACTCTTTTGTAACCTTATCCATATCCATTGCCAGTGTAGATTTATCCATAGAAAGGCGCATCATATCATATCTCACATTGTTACCCCTTGTTGTGAGACTAAGTAGATTTACTTGTGTCGCCGCCATTCCCATAGATTATACGTTCCTTTATAGTTTTCCCTTGTTCACCATGGTATTACGGCATTTTTTCTGTAAAACTTTAGTATTTTTTATAAATTGTTACAAAAATTTACAAAGAAGGAGCTACTTTGTTAAATTTTATTAAAATTTTTGTTATTAAATCACTATTAACGATTTAAATTGCTGAAAGAATATCGGAAAAATTTTTCAAATGCAGGTTCATGATTTGGGGTTTTTGAAATATATTCTCCCAATTTTGAGCTTTTTTTCTCAGCAATTTTGCAGTTGGAATGCAAGAATTCATTTGCAATCAAAAGATTTGTAACAATTTGTTCATTAGTTAATTCTGCTGTCAAAACTATGTACTCCAAGTCTGTCTAAGTTACTTGATTCTAGCACAAATACGAAAAATAATCATCATTTTATTAATAAATTTTGACTCTGCAACTTGAAGGAAAAACATGTTCGGTATAGAATGTAAAACAAATATGGGTGTTTGGCGGGGGTAAATGTATCTTCACTGATATAAGACCTACAAGTTGGGCGTTTGGCGGGGGTAAATGTATCTTCACTGATATAAGACCTACAAGTTGGGCGTTTGGCGCAGTTGACTCTGCCGAAGAAAATCCGAACCATTGAGGATTTTCTGAGAGGTAGCATCTGAACGGAAAATCACCA
>CAJOOA010000115.1 GCA_905236055.1 Candidatus Gastranaerophilales bacterium
ACAAATTCATTTTGAGCAAATTTTTTGAGATATTTTTCTGCTTCGATAGCTGTGGAATCTTCTACGCTTGAAATCGAAAGAAAATCCACGCCGTTCAATTGAGCGATACTTACCGGAATATATAACCCTCTGGTTTGAACGATAGGCGAGAGCAGAACTATTGTATCAGGTTTTGTCCCGTTTACTTTATCTGCTGCAATTACACCTGCGCTTCCGCCTATATCAGAACCTACGATAGCCCATTCGTCAAAAAATTGCATTCTCGGATATTCATTTTTTATATAGTCTATTACGTTTACTACATCATCCGGGTATTTTTTATATGCGTTATTGGTAAGACTCTTCCAAGAAACCTTCATTAATTTTGGATTATAAACACTTTGTCCGTGCCCCCTTAAATCAATTGTAAGAACGGCATATCCGTTCGATAGCAAAGAATCTGGTAAATCAAGCCACCATGTTGAGTCCGTTCCGTGCGAATGCAAAAGAACTACGGTCTTAAATTCTTTTTGATTCTTAATTTTAGGATAGGTTAGTATGGCTTTTAAGTTAAAGCCATCTTTTGCAACTACCGATAAATTCTTCTTTACATAATTTTGCGCAGTACAAACAGAAGTATTTATCAAAATAAAAAATAATGCTAAAATAAATAACGTAAATCTCTTCATAACTTTAAAATTATAACACATTGATTAAAAATTTACAATTCTTAACAAAAGAGAAGAAAATAAGCAATTATTTACAATTTATATACTTTATATATAAAAGAGCTTATTTTAAGGAGAAGCTATGTCATTAGTTATAGATGCAAATATGAAACTTTTCGCGGAAAGATTGCATATAACATCCTCAAGGATGATTAATGACTATGGCTTGTCTTCAATTGATGAAATAATCAAATCCGAAGCGGAAAAAGGGAATACTCACGCAGTACAATATGCCAGGGAGTATTATAGCTCTCCGGATAAATTAATTGATGTTTTTAAACTTACTAACGTTGAAAATAAGTTTGCAATAATACATAACATGGATGAACGCAACCGGTTGAAATTGCTACCATTCTTGAATAATCACGATTTAGTTATGGGTATGTATTTCTTTACACAGGAAAAACTGCTAGAAATGCTTATGGAGGTGGATATTATAGAACTCATACGTGTTGTTATGGAGGCATTTCCTAAAGAGCAAATTATTCAGATGTTTACTGAAGATGATTTGGCAATTTTCTTTATGAATCGTGATTTGCAGAAGGAAGCCGTTGTTGAGCAATTAAAGTTAATGCCGCCGGATGTAATGCAAAAATTTGTAGAAAGTGTTACTGGGCAACCATCAAATCAAACCGATCCAATGGAATTGATAGATTCCATAGCGGAGCTTCCGGATGACAAGTTTAAAAAATTTATGGCATGTGTTGATCCTGATGTTCAGAGACAGCTTGTTTTTCAATTGACAAATGAGGATCTGAGTTACTTTACATTCTTCCCAAATATAACATATGTAAATATGTTGTCTACATTGATGAAACAAGACATGATTGCACCGATGGTTATGTTAGACAAAGAATCTCTTATGGGAATGAACGCAATATTGCCGCCGGATTTACTATCCATTGTAACAGCACAAATTGACCCAATGGATTTCGCAAAATTCTTGCAAGATGGGCATATGGATTTGCTCGAAAAAGCTATGATGATTTAATTAAAGCATATTTTTTCTAATGCGTTCTTTTGCTTTATCAAGGTCTTTGATTCTTCTTTCAATACCTTTTATTTGTTTGTTCAATGCTGAACGTTCTGCTTTTATAAGTTTATATTGAGCATCAACATCGGCATACTTTGTCTTACAATTCATCAAATCATTTCTTATATCAACTTGGGCATTTTCAAGCTGTGCAATAGCATTTTGAATATTTCCGTTCCCGACAGCTTCTTCAACAACGTTGTTTACAGAAGGTGTTGTTGAAACAGTCGGAGTTTGTCCGAATGAAGTATCGTTAAAATTAAGCGGAGTGAATGCGTTTCCATCTGCGTAAGCCGCTGTTGATAATAAACTAATACAAGCTATAGTTAAAATTGTTCTTTTCATAAACCTTCTCCTTCTTATCCAATTACTACATTATACACTAATGCCGAAGTTTTGTGAATATTTTGATAAAATTCAAAAATTGTTTATAATTAAAAGGATGGATAGTATTTGCAAGGATTGTTATATATGTTGCAAAATTATTCCCGTTAGTAAAGATGGGAATATGCTTTTGCGCGATGGCTTACAATCTGTAGATGAAGATTTTTTACAAGCCGTATATGAATTATCTGAAGATGAAGCTTTAATTATTGATGCTGATTATGTTCAAAAAGTGGGAGAAATTTTCCCGGATGCAAAGTTTTACGGGTGTAAAAATTTTAATTCTGAAAACGGATGTTCTTTAGAGGAAAAACCCAACTTTTGTAAAATATTCCCAAAATCACCACTCGCGATTGTGCCTGACGCTTGTGCTTATTTGGGCGAAGTTTTTATAAATAATGAAGAGCTGAAACGTAAGATTCGTATGATTAAAGAAGAGATTTTAGACTATCAAAATCTTATCGAAAGCGGAGATAAAGATGCTTCTTCTTATAAAAAAATAATAGAAAATTTGAATCGGTTTATTATGAAATATAAAGATTTTGGTTCGGAGAACTGGTAAGTTACAAATCTTTACATATCCCCAAGAAAAAGGCAATTATTTATATATTATATACTTTATATATATAAGGATATTATTGTCATGACATTTTGTAACCCATTCTTAAATTTTAGTTTCTTTTCTGGCTTTGCCTTTGGTAATTACCTGGGCAATAGAATAACCAGTGCGATATGGGGAAATCCCAGTAGGGGTTATGTTTCAAATCCTTTTAATTGTGTGAGTGGAGGATTTCAGGTTATGTCGGCATTTCCGATGCCAAGTTTGTATATGAACAACGTCTCTTATGTTCAACAATCCTCAATGTTTAATTTCAATGCAAATAGTTTTGGCGGCTTTGATACTTTCAGTTATAGCAGTGCTAATACAAATTATAATAATTTTGGTGGTTGGAGCGGATATAATACTTGGTCATACACTCAACAGTATGGTTGGGGCACTTCATCGCTTGGTACTGTTAGTAAGAATGATAAGAAAAAAATTGAACCTTGCGGCAATATAACATTTAGATATGCAAATTTAACACAAGAGGAAGCGTTGAAAGAAGCAAAAAAGGATCCTAAGCTTGTAGAATTAAAAGGTGGTAAAGGATGGACAATAAGTTCTTTTGAAAATGACATACCTTATGCGAGAACAGGAACTCCGGAGCTGCTTGATTATATTTGTAAAAAATATAATTTGACAATAACAGTTACATCTGCCTTGGGCACATTGAATTCTCCGCACGGCAGAGGAAGTAACTCAAAAAGCCATTATAATGAGTTAAATCCAAAACTCGATTTTGGAGGCGGACTTACGCATGATCAAGCATCAGATTTAAAGAAAAAATTAGAGGAAACTGGTCTTTTTGAGGGAGATATAGGTATAGAGGATCATGGTAGCACAAGCCACCTTGACGTACAATTTAGTGATGCGGCATATGAAATGATTCTGAAGCAGCTTCCAGCATAGGTATAAGCTATTAATTTAATTTATACTTTTAAAAATCCCCCCCCCTTGATTTTCATGAAAGGAAGTGATAATATGTGTGATGCGCGCTGAGAAGTGCGTAAAGAAAAAGAGATTAACACTTAAGTATCTGCGGTTAAGACCAAGGATACCGATGAGCCGAAAT
>CAJOOA010000116.1 GCA_905236055.1 Candidatus Gastranaerophilales bacterium
CAAGGTTTGCACCTTTTCCGCCGAGCAGAGCACGCATATTTGCGTTACCTTCTCTGAATAGCCATACTCTTTTTTCAGCCATTTTATATTTCTCCTTCTTTATTATGTCAGGTTTTCACCCAACCTACATTACATTCTTTTTACACAAAAAGTCTAACATGAAGGTATTTTAATGTAAACCGCTAATAGCTATATTTATAAACAGTTGGATTGTTATATTTAAATAAAAAAATTTTTTTAAATTAATTAAATTATTTAATTATATTTATATAATATTCATCATCATAATAAGCTCTTATTATTTGTAGAAAAATGTTTGAAATATTTAAAAATACAAAGTTTTAAATGTAAATAAAATTGTAGATTAAATATAAATAAAATGTAGAAAATTAAAATTAGAATAATAATTTATAAAAAAATATAAATAAATGTAGAAAATTATAAAAATTTTTACATTATTTCTACATATTTTTCTACAATTAAATAAATTAAAATATAGAAAGCGCAAAAAATTTTTTTACAGGTTTTAATATGGTAAATTTATAAAAATAGGAGTTTTAAAATGCAAGTAAATAATTCAAATAATATTTCAAATAATATGAATTTTAAAGCTTTATATATGCCAAAAACAAAAGGTTTAACAAGTTTAAAAAATACATCTGATTCAATGATTTTTGAATGGATTAAAGAGCCGCTTGAAAAAATGGCAGAAGATGTTGATATTTATGTTAAATCAAAAGGAATTTTTAATAAAAGTTATAATATAACAGTCGGAAAAGTAACAAAATCTCCAATTAAAAGATTTTTTGGTTTTATAGGTGATACTATACAGAAAAAAATAAAAAAAGAAGATATTTGCATTTATAACGGTAATTTAACAGAAATGATTATGAATTATACAAAAGAGGCAAAAGAAGAATTTGTAAATTATAAAGAATATCTCACAAAAAGTTAATTATAAATCCTTGTTAAAAATAATTGTTAATAGTACAATTATCCTACGGTTACCAAAAAAGGGTATAAAAAGGGATGATTAGTTTAAATTACGGAAATGTAAATTCAATTGTTATTGGAGAAGAGAACGGTTTAAATATAGAACAAGAGTTTTTAGAATATAAAGAAACAATAAGTAATATTATTGCGGATTTAAATCAACGCAAAGATAAACTCGGACAATGGCTCCAATGGATGAATTTAGGTTACAGTGAAGAAACAGTTTGGTATGTGAAAGAATTTGCTTCGATGGTAAAAGATCGTTTTGACAACGTTCTTATTTTGGGAATTGGCGGCTCTGCTCTGGGCGGAATTGCTGTTACAGAGGCACTTTTAAAACCATATTGGAATTTATTAACCAAAGAACAAAGAAACGGTTATCCGAGAATATTTTTCCTTGATAATATAGATCCGGATTCAATGACCGGACTTTTACAAATACTTGATTTAAATAAAACTCTGGTAAATGTTATTACAAAATCAGGTTCAACAGCAGAAACAATGTCTCAATACATGATAATCAAAGACCTGATGGAAAAAGAACTAGGTGATGATTACAGAAAAAATATTGTAGCGACAACAGACCAAAGAATCGGAGTTTTAAGACAACTTGCAGATCAAGAGGGATATAAAACTTTTGTTGTTCCTGATGATGTAGGCGGAAGATTTTCTGTATTTTCCGCAGTAGGACTTTTACCTTTTGCACTTGTCGGGCTTGATATAGACAGAATTATGAGCGGTATTAAAGATATGGATTTGGCGCTCAAAAACACAGATATTTTTGAAAATATTGCTGCTCAAGGTGCTTTGATTAACTATCTTATGGATACAAAAAAAGGTAAAAATATTTCCGTTATGATGCCTTATTCAAGCAGATTAAAATATATATCTGATTGGTTTGTCCAACTTTGGGCTGAATCTTTAGGTAAAGAAGTTAATAAAAACGGAGAGAAAGTGAATGTAGGACCGACTCCTGTTAAAGCTCTCGGTGCAACCGATCAACATTCACAAATTCAACTTTATAATGAAGGTCCTAATAACAAACTAATTACATTTATACGGGTTAATAATTTTGATAATTCACTTGAAATTCCAAGAATTTTTGAATATACAGGTATTGGTTATTTGGGCGGAAAAACGGTTAATGATTTAATTAATGCTGAGGCGGATTCAACAAGAGTAGCTCTTGCTGATTATAATCGCCCAACAATGACAATTAATATTGACAGAGTTGATGAATACAATATTGCCCAACTTCTTTATATGTTAGAAGTTCAAACGGCTATAGCAGGTGAACTTTACAATATAGACACCTTTAATCAACCAGGAGTTGAACAGGCAAAGAATTATACCTATGCGCTTATGGGACGTGCAGGGTATGAAGATTCGGCTCAAAATTTAAAATCAAAAATGATTACGGCTTAAATTTTTTAGCCCCTTTAATACCTACAACAACTTTATCTCCGGTTTTTACTTCGTTGGTGATAATTTGAACTCTGTTATCGTCAGAAACTCCGAGTTCTATATTATAACGTTTTAATCCAGTTTTAGTTTGTATCCAAACACCTTGTTGTTCATATTTTTTTCCTGCGGCATCAGGTGTAAATTTCAATGCCTGAGATGGAACACAAAGCGCATCTTTAACAGAATTTGTAAGTATTGAAACATTTGCACTCATACCGGGAATAACAAAACCTTCAGAATTATCGACAGAAACAATAACGGTATATGTTACAACATTGTTAGTAGTGGTAGAAGCAAGACGAACCTGAGTAACCTCACCTTTAAAAACCTTGTCTTGATATCCGTCAAGAGTATATTTTGCCTTTTGTCCTACCTTGATTTTTCCTATATCAGCTTCCGACACACTTGTTTCTATTTGCATTTGGGTTAAATCTTTTGCAACTTCAAACAAAGTCGGAGTGTTAAAACTTGCTGCCACGGTTTGTCCGACATCAACCGCACGCAAAATGACGGTTCCGTCAACAGGAGAAGTTATTTTCGAATATCCCAAATTTGTTAAATTATTGGTTAAAGTTGCTTGAGCGGCACTGACTTCAGCGTTTGCCGCTGCAACTTCTGCCAAAGCTTGTTGATAGTTTGCATAAGCAAGCTCGACTTCATCTTTTGAAACATAGTTTTTGTCATACAAATGTTTATATCTCAAATAATTATTTTTTTTGTAATTCAGAGTAGATGTTGCTTTTGAATAAGCAGCTTTTGCATTGCTGAGTTTTGCGGTCGATTGGTCAACATTTGCCTGAAAAAGACTCGGGTCAAGTTCTGCAAGTAAATCACCTTTTTTTACAACAGAATTGTAATCCACATAGATTTTTGCAACGGTACCGGAAACTTGTGTGCCGACTTCAATTGTATTAATTGGTTTTATTGTACCTGAGGCCTCAACATATTGGGTAATTGTTTCCTGAGTTACCGGCTTTGTAATATATTTTACGGTTGTTTTATTTATTATTCCGATTACACAAAGCAGAGCTAAAATGCCTGCAATTAAAATTACAAGGTATCTTTTTTTTATGTCGATTTCCAATTTCCCAAATTTCACTTATTTACCCCCTATTGATTTTATCAGATTTTCACGAGCAACATTATATTCAAAAACGGCCTGAACAAAACTAAGTTGTGCATTGTTATAATTTGTGAGTGCATCCTGTAGTTCAACATAATTGCTTAAACCCACGCTGTAACGCCCGTCTGCGAGTTCAAAATTTTCTAAAGTTGCCTTAACTTTTTGGTTCATTAAAGGAATTTTTCTTTCGAGTTGGCGCATCGTTACATAATTTGCCTGAACTTCCCAATAAATATCAGACTTTGCAATATTTACGTTGTGTTTTGCAATATCAAGATAGGCCTCGCCCTCTTTGATTTGGTAATGTATTTGATAAGGATTTAAAGAACCTACACCAAGCGTTGCACCTACTTGCAAAGGACTTGTATAAGTAGATTCGTTTTTTGTATAACTATAGGTTAAATCTGCTGTGAGTTCAGGCGCATATTGTCTTTTTATGGCTTTTAAAGACTCTTCCTGAACTTTTTCCACCATACGAATCGATTTTAGGTCGGGGCGATTTTCAAGCGCTTTATCAACGGCCTCTTGTTTTGTTATATTATAAGGATTTAGTTCGAAATCCTGAATTATATCATTGTGTTCAATTCCGGAAGAAAGCGTAATTAAGCCGTCATCATTCTTTTTAAAAGAAAAACCGGACGGTTTAATATTGTTATTGAGGTTTTGCATTTTCTTTTTGTAATCTGCTTTTAAAAATCCGAAATTTTCGGTGTTTGTAACAACAAAAACCTCATCTTCCTGATAATACATTGAATTTTGTAAGGCAATAATTGCGTTTGCAAGTTGTTCTTGT
Organism: Candidatus Gastranaerophilales bacterium; assembly: GCA_905236055.1. Lineage (GTDB taxonomy): Bacteria > Cyanobacteriota > Vampirovibrionia > Gastranaerophilales > Gastranaerophilaceae > CAG-196. The sequence goes on from CAJOOA010000116.1 coordinate 4,374, forward strand.
CCGTTAACAAACTGAATCTTTGCATCGGCAAGGTTAACCTCCGCATTAACCACATCGATTTTTGATTTTAAACCCTCTTCAAACATGGCGTTTGTGCGCTCATAATTCAGAGAGTTTATTCTTACATTTTGTTCATAAATATCAAGATTTGCTAAAGCGGACAAAACACTGTAATAATTCATTTGGACTCTGTAGATAACATCCAAAAGCTCGTAATCATAATCATATTGAGCGGATTTTGTGTCATATTTTGCCATATTAATACGAGCGGTAGTTTTCCCGAAATCCCATATCATGTCAGAGACGCCTACTGTGAAACCGCCTGAATTTGTATGAGTGTTTGCAATTCTTGTGCCCCTGTTGTCAAGGTGGTTATAATTCACTCTTGCAGTAAGACGCGGTGCATAATTCCCTCTCGCTTCCCCAATTCCTGCTTTAGAAGCTTTTATTCTTTGTTCATACACAGATAAGTTAGGATTATGTTCGATAGCATACTTTATGCAGTCATCAATGGTCATTGTGGAAACATGTTTGGGCGGATTTTTGAAAGAAAAAACCGGCGGAAGTTCAACTTCCGTAATTTTAACTCTTTTTGGCTCTTTTTTCTTTTCTAATTTAACTTCGTTTTTATTTCTTTTAAAGAATCCGAATTTTGTTTTTTGTGTATGCGTGTTTTCAATCCCAAAAGCGGCACTGCTTATGACCGACAACAAAATCCCTATTATTAAATATCTTCTTAAACTCACCCTCATAAGATATATTTTACACTATTTTTTTAAATAAGTAACTAAATTTTCAAAGACAATTGTCTAATATTTTCCTGTATACAAAATTGACACAAAGCCATATTTGCTTTTAAATTAAGACAAGGAAGTTATATTTAGGAGAGAGTATGGAAAAAAACGTAATTTGTATAAAATGGGGAACAAAATTTGGTGCTGATTATGTAAATCGCCTTTATAAAATGGTTGAAAAAAATCTTACAATTCCGCACAGATTTGTATGTTTTACAGATAATACCGAGGGTTTGGTTGAGGGTATCGAAACAAGAGAACTCCCGCTATATAGTGATAATCCCAATATTGGTGATAAGGGTTGGAGAAAACTTTCTCTTTTCAATAAAGAGCTTGCTGATTTAAAAGGAACTGCTTTGTTTCTTGATTTGGATATAGTTATAAGGCAGAGCTTGGATCCGTTTTTTGAAATTGAAGGTGATTTTTTAATTGTTAAAGATTGGGATTTCCCGAAAGATATTATCGGAAATTCTTCCGTTTTCAGATTTGAAGTCGGGAAATACCCTGAGGTTCTTGATAATTTCTATAAACTTGGAAACGAAATTCGACATGATTATAAAAATGAACAGGCATTTTTATCTTATCAAATGCATGAAAAGGGTATTTTGAGATATTGGCCTTTGGATTGGTGCGTAAGTTTTAAACGCAACTGTTTGCAGCCATTCCCGTTAAATTTCTTTTTACTTCCTAAAGAGCCGGAAACAGCTAAAATTATTGTCTTTCACGGACGTCCGACTCCCGAACAAGCAAGGAGGGGTTTTAACGGTAAAGGCGGTTTGAGATACGTCAAACCTACAACATGGCTCGATAAATATTGGCAGGGGGAAATATTAACAGAATCAAATTATGTATTTTCTGAAATTGTTTTATCACTTTTTGTGATTTTTAGGGTATTGTTTTCCATTGTATAACGAACCATGTTAATTTTTGGGTCTACATCAAGGAATTTTAGGACTGTAGCATTAAGACTTAATGCCTATCCATTGCCATTTCGCATTAATTTTCTATCATATGTCATACTTAATTAACCATTAAAACTATTCGTCAAAAAATTTAAATCCAGCGCCTAATTTATCTTCTAACCGCTTTGCAAAATCTGAAAATTTTATTCCTGCTGCTTCGGAAATCTTCCAAGCAGTTAGTATTCGACAACCAAGCATACCTCTTTCAATTTTGCTCAAATTACCTCTGTCAACGTCATACTCTCTAGCAAATCTGCTTATTGAAATATTTGACTTATTTTCTCTTATTTCTTTGAATATAGCGCCAACCGCTTTATGAAAATATAAAATTTTATCATCCTGTTGCATATTTACATCATATTGTGTATATTAAGTTTAAGTGATGTAAATAACCTACAAAAATTAATTAGATTGGAATTACTTATGTTGAGATTAGCAAAATATATTGAACATGAATTTGACAGGAATTTGGTTTATTTTGCTCAGGCACACAGCAGGTCAATGGCATCTTATGATTTTATTAATTACATAATGCAAGACACAAATATAATAGAATTAAATGAAGAAGAACAAAGATATATTGAAAAAATAAAAGACGGTTATCAGAATATAGCTTCACTAAGCAATGAAATAACCAAAGAAATCAGTAAATATAAGGAAGCGTATGAAGATTTTTTACTCGAAGAAGATTTTGACTAATTTATCCCCAATTTAATATACGCCTTGAAAATTTTGTTGGAAATTGTGTCATCAAAAGCGGTTTGAATATTTTCAAGGGGGTATGTTGTTGTTAAATCTTTTACATTTACTCTGCCTGACGTAATCAAATCAAAAGATTCTTTTAAGTCATCGGGAGATGGTGAATAACTGCCCAAAACAGTCAACTCTTTGTAATAAATTTCGTTGTTCGGATAACCGTTGCTCAACGGAGTGCTTGAAAATACAAGGATCTTACCGCCCTGTTTAACGGTTTTTAAAGCAACATCAATTGCTTTATCCGCTCCTGACGTCATAAATACCGCATCAACGCCGTAGTTTTCGGTCTTTTCTCTGATAATTTTATTAAAGCTTTCCAAATCCCTTGAATTAAAAGATTCCACCCCTCTTGATGATGCCAACTCAATACGTTCATCTATTAAATCGCATCCGTAAACCTTGTAACCGTATGCCTTTAATCCCTCAGCCATAATTAGACCTATAGAGCCAAGACCAATTACAAGGATTTTATCTCCTTTAACCAGATTACATCTTTTAATAGCTCGAATACAGCATCCTAATGGTTCGTAGAAAGAAATTTCTTCGTCAGAAATTTCTGCGGGAACTTTTTGTGCCACATTTTTAAGATGCTCTTCCGACAAATAAACTTTTTCACTAAATCCCCCCGGAATAAGGTTAGTTTCTTTGAAATGTTTGCACATAGAATAGTTTTCGTGCTTACAATAGGTACATTCAAAGCACGGAATATGATGGGAAGAAACTATTTTATCACCTTTGGCAAAATTGGTTTCGGAATTTATTTCTTCAATAATTCCGACAATTTCGTGCCCTAAAACAGTTCCGTCTTTGGAAATTTTATGACGGAATTTAACAATATCCGAGCCGCAAAGTCCGCAGCCCAAAACCTTGATAATAGCTCCTTTTCTGCCGTCAAGTTCGATATCTTCCGTATTTTTTATAACTATTTTTTCGCCGTTAATTTGTGCTGTTTTCATTTTAACCCTTTACTATTTATAATACTCGGGATTTATTTTTGCAAACTTGGTGTTTTTAGAATAAAAATATTTCAAAATCTGGTATGCATTATAACCTTTTTTTGCCAAATTATTAGCCCCGTACTGACTCATACCGACTCCGTGCCCCTTCTTTTTTATACCCTCGTCATAAGAGGGAACGGATTTTGCCCATGCCAAATCTTTTGTCCAAACTTGTCCTGAAGAACTGGTTTTTCCTCCGGCAGAAGCGGAATAAAACGCCGGAATAATTTTTCCGTCGTAGGTTAGAACAATACCCTCTGTTTCAGATACAGCATCATTGGTATTAACCGTTTCTGCACTTGCGCCGCCGTACGCTTGATCTTCCGGAGTGTCTTTTAAATCATAACCGAATTTTGCACGTTTCCCCAAGTTGGCCAAAGCATAGCTTCTTGCTGCAATTGCCTGTGCTTTATGTGCGTCGTGTTCCCAACTTGACGGCATTTCTGCGGGGACAACACCTTGTAAATACTGTTCAATTGGGAGGTCGTTAATAACAGTTAAACCCAAACCGTCATTAATAAGTTGAAAATGCCCTCTGTACCATTTTCGTTTTACGCAGACGAATCCGCCCTCCTCCGGCTTTATAACTATCTTATTACTGTTAATTTTACAAAATTTTCCGTCAACTTTAATGGCAATTATGTCTTTATACGCCTTAAATTCGTATCCTTTCATTTTATCCATTACAAAAATAAGTTTATTGGTTTTGCAATCAATAATTTCACCCTGAGTCGAGGTACCTATATAGGTTCTGCCGACTTGAGTTTGGAGGCCTATTTTTATTGCAAAACATGGCTGAATAAACAGCACAAATGCAAAAAATAATAATACTATCCTAGCCATCCTCATAGATACATTATATTATGAACGAGCTGTTTGCACAAAATTTAATTAAATAGGGGTTGCTGTTGCAAAACAAGAAATGCTTTTTACACCCGCAGATTTAAGAGTATTAATCATTTCTTCAAAAGTAGCACCGGTTGTACAGATATCATCCATTAGTAAAACATCTTTTCCTGTCAGAAATTCTTTATCAACTTCAAATGCCTCGTGAAGATTTATCATTCGCTCTTTTCGGTTCAATTTGTATTGCGGTTTTGTGTCTTTAATACGTTTAATTAATCCGAAATTACAAGAAAAACCGCTTAATTTCGAAAATTCCTCACAAACAAGCTCCATATGATTATATTTACGCTTTTTGATACGATTTTGGTGTAAAGGAACGGGTATTAATTCAAAATCTTTATTCTTAAATTGTTCAATTTTGGTAAAATATTCGTACATAAATTTTGCCTGATAATAAGCAAGCTCTTTTTGTTTGTGATATTTTACTCCCCGAATCAGTTTTTGGAGCTCTTTGTTATAAGTTCCGGCACAAAAAATATTAACTCCGTCAATAATTCTGTTCGGTAAAAATGAGGAAAACTCAAGTTTGTCAAAACATTTATGGCACATTTTTACCGAATATTTTGAACTTCCGCAAAAATAACATCTTTTACGGTAAATCAAATCCAACAATGATTCAAACAAATTTTTCATAGAACAATTTTAGTATAAAACACTCTTAAAATAAATGTTTGAAGAAAAGGATAACACCTATAGCGGCACTTATCACGGATGCAACCATTACTGCGCCGGCTGAAATATCTTTTGCCATCCCGACCATTTTTGAATACCTGTTGTGATAAACGGAATCCAGAGCAAATTCTATAGCGGTATTAATCATTTCGGAAATTATAACCAAAGCAATTGCAATTAATAAAATGCAATATTCTACATAATCAAATCCCAAAAAATAAGCAGCCATTAAAACCAAAACAGCGATAATGAGGTGAACACGAATGTTTGTTTCGCTTTTAAATACCAAACGAAAACCTTTTCTTGCATTTTTAAACGTATTATAAAAACCTTGTGACTTAAATTTTGTCATAACCAATACACTCCAGCGCCTTTTTTTGTTCGTTTATAATAAAATTGTATTCCGCTCCATCTCTGTGGTCAAATCCTAAAAGATGCAAAAGTCCATGGCTTATCAAAAAATACAATTCTTGCTCTCGATTTTCTGCCATGCTTACATCTTTATTTGTCATTTCTTCCGCTTTATCAAGCGCAATTACGATTTCTCCGAGATTAATATCATCATCAAATACAAACCTATTTTCATCGTCCGCAAATATAGCAAAAGTAATTATATCAGCCGGCTTGTCTTTATCGCGGTAATCTCTGTTTAATTCGTGTGTTTTTTCAGAATCGCAAAACACAATGTCTAAAGTTATTGATTTGTAATCATAACCGTTAAGACAAGATTCACTACCCAAACACTTTATATAATGCTTTAGCATTCCTTTTGTGTTCTTAATTATTTCTTTTTCATCAACCTTCCAGCCCGAATAAATATTCTCGGTAAAGACATTAATTGTTGTCATTCTTCTTGTTTTCAAGCTCCTTAATTTTTGAATCCAAATCGCTGTCAAGAACTTTGGTAATCACGACAGAAGGAGTAATTGGTTCTTCGGTAGAACTGTTGTTATGACGGGTTTTGTCAAGCTCCTGAACCAAATCATTATGATATTTAATTCTTTTGTGGTGCATACCTCTTAGCATTCTCGAAAAAGTTTCCGCGATTGTTTTTAAATCTTTTAAAGTTAACGGAGAATCTTCAAGCTGTCCGTCATTCAATCGTTCTTTAATAATTTTTTCTATAATGGAATCAATTTCTTCACTTGAAGGATTTTTAGCCGCTCTTACTGCAGATTCAACAGCATCTGCAAGCATAAGAATTGCAGTTTCTTTCATGTTTGGTTTAGGTCCGGGGTAGCGGAATTGTTCTTCTTTAACGTTATCCGCACCTTCTTCTTTTAGCGCTTCGTTATAGAAATAACTTACAATACTTGTGCCATGATGCTGTAATATAAAATTGTGAATAATTTGCGGTAAGTGGTACTCTTTTGCCAATTCCAGACCGTCTTTAGGGTGAGCCGTAATAAGCATTTTACTGAATCTCGGCGTGCAAGTTTTGTGAGGATTTTCTATTCCGTAAAAAGATTGATTTTCCACGAAAAACATTGGTCTTAACAGCTTTCCGATATCGTGGTACATAGTTCCTACTCTTGCGAGAACAGGATTTGCGCCAACAGCTTCTGCAGCTGCTTCCACAAGCTGCGAAACGATTAAGCTATGGTTATAAGTTCCCGGTGCATCTGATAAAAGCCGTTTTAAAAGCTTACTGTCTGACAGTTCAGCCAAACCGTAAGGAGTCATTATTCCGAACGCATTTTCAATAATAGGAAGTACACCAAGTAAGAATACTCCGCTTATTACAAAGCAGTTCAGCATAATATAACCCAAATCTTTTAATATCATCAGGTTATTTATATCCATCATGTATTTTTCAAGGAAATAAATTCCGCCTACAACCAAAACACCCGCTAAAGATATTTTCAAACTTATAATTAATAAATCCGAACGTTTAGAGAATTTAAGATTTGAAACGGCTGTCATAACGACGGTATTTAAAAGCATAAAAGAAACAATAGTTTCTGTGTTATAGTGCATTCCTATGGATAGCATAGCCAGTAAAATAGTCGATGCAAAAAATGCATTTCTTGGCGTGGTAAATATTGATAATAATATTGTATAGGCCGGAAGCGGTAATATATAAGGTGAAAATCCGGTCGGTAAAACGGCCGCAATAAACGCCATAAGAACGGTAAATGAACCGATAATGGTCATATAATTTTTGTCATAATACGATTTTTCAAAATTCTTTTCATACTGCAAAAATACAAATGTGAAAAATGCGACCATTAAATAAATACCGGCAATTCCGCCAAAGTTAACTTCAAGAACATTATATCCGGCTGCACGCAGAGCATCGCTTTTCAGTTTTGTAACAGGTTCACCTTCAAAAACGATTTTCTGTCCTTTTTTAAATACAACTTCGTATGGTTTTACGGCATTTTGTGCATTTTTCTTAGCAATTTCTGTTGCAAACTCGTCTACAACGAGATTTGGTGCAATTACCTGATTTAATAATCCGGTAATAAGATTTATATGGGCTCTTGGTGTTACAAGAGGTATATTTTTAGTTATGATATCTTTAATATTGTTGTTTTCAAAATCTTTAGTAGAAATTCCGGTATTTAAAGATCCAATGAGAGCTACTTTTCCGCGTTCAAAAAGTATATTTAAATCCGTATCGCTACACTTTAATAAATATTCCACAAGTCCTTTGGCAGGAGCTTCTTCAAATAATAAGCCGATTTCTTCAGCTTTTTCGTTATATGTTGATTCTTTTTCTCTTATTTTAATGACCGAATTATGTAAAGTTTCCAAACTTGAGATTATAAATTCGTCTTCGGCCTGAGTTAAAATAGGATCAACCGATTGGGCGACCTCTTTTTTGTGAAGCTCGGTCTTTTTAGTATCAATAACTTTTATATCTCTTTGTGCAATAATATCTCTTTTGCTTATTCCGTTTTCAACAATTTTTTGAAAGAAGAAATTTTGCGAAGAAATTGAAGCAGTTACCAGAACGGTAAATACTATAAAACAAAAAACATTTCTAAAGGTTTTTGATGATATAAAATCTAAAAATTTTTGCATTCAATAATCCTCTTGGTTAATTATAACATTATTTTGTATTTAGACATTATTTTGGTTTTTTATTTACCTCTTTTACTACAAACCCACATTTAACGCAAGCGAGCACCGAACCGGTACTATCTACGGGCATAAACTTGTGTTCGCAAGTAAGGGCCTCGTCAACTTCGTTAAAATCCGGTTTTTCAGGTTTTATTTCTTTGGTCTGACGTTTGTTTAACCATTTAATAAAAACTTCAAAAATATACATGTCAAATTTTGAATCCGCAAGGTAAAAAGTAACTTAATTTATTAATTTCCAATTGTCCCATGTTTTCGGTTATTACTTCAATTTCTTCATCGTCGCTTTGAAATTCGTACATAACCTGTCTGCAAGCTCCGCAAGGATAGCAGGAGTCGGAGTTTGGGGAATATATTGCAATAGCTGAAATAATTCTTTGTCCTTCGGAAACGGCTTTAAATATTGCACATCTTTCCGCACAAATCGTCATGCCAAAAGAAGAATTTTCCACATTGCAGCCCTGATAAATTTTTCCGTCAGGAGTAAGCACCGCAGCTCCAACCGCAAATCTTGAAAACGGTGAATAAGAGTTTTTGGAAACCTCTTTGGCTTTATTCATAAGATTTTCATAGTCGATATTCATACTAATATATAATACTTTACTTATATTAAAAGTAATCCCTTAATTGGTCGATATTATTTATATAATTGTCACTTTCTTTGATGTCAAAGAAAGTAACGGAAAGAAACCATCGAGCGGAACTTCATTTGCACAACAATTGTAGGACTCGACCTCAAACGGGCAAACTCGCTTCGCTCAGACATTGCCAGTTTTGTTACTGTCTCGCCAACATTGTTGGCTCATTCCGTCATGCTCGGGGGG
>CAJOOA010000117.1 GCA_905236055.1 Candidatus Gastranaerophilales bacterium
ATTAAAGTATACAAATCTTGTCATTGCGAAGGCGGTTAGCCTGAAGCAATCCAGCTAATTGTAAACTGTTTTCGTATTTTAGATTTATATAAATAACCGCATTTACTACCCGAAAATTTCCTCAAACAACACTTTTTCTGCTATTGCTTCACCAAGATTGTTTGCTCATTCCGTTATGCCCCAAACCCCAATTTGTTTATGTAAAAACTTTAATTTAACCGTTCACCCACTCCAACTCTCCCTCCGGAGGGAGAGAGTTTTCAAAAATTTGACAAATCAAGCATTCCCTCCCTCAAGAGGGAGGGTTAGGGTGGGTGAATGGTTATTAAAAAAACTTCATCTCTTAAGAGGGAGGTATAGATATGAGTTATAACTAATTCCTCCATCGCATATCCATTCAGCGAGGGAGGATGTCCGTAAGGACAGGCGGGTGAATAGGGTGGGTGAGTATTCGTTCTGCTGAAATTAGTAACGTAGGGTGCGGTGTACCGCACCATTACTATTGTCTTATGCCTCCTAAAAGCTGCAAAGCTAACGCAGGAGTTTGGTTGGCGGTTGCAAGAAGAGTAGAACTTGCTTGCTGCAATATTTGCTGACGAATATATTCAGATGAAACCTTCGCAATATCAGCATCTTTGATTGTTGAGCGCGCAGAAGTCAGGTTCTCAATATCTACATTAATGCTTTCCATAGCACTTTCAAGCTTGTTTGAAACCGCACCAAGCGCTGTCGCTTTTTCACTGAGTGTGTTTAGGAATGTGTTAACCATATCATAGGCGTCATCAGATGTTAATATTAAATTCTTTAAATCATATTTTAATACAGTATCAAACGTAATACTGCTGTTGTTGTTTCCATATATCCCGACTTGCAAATTCATTTTTCCGTCTTTTACTGATGCAATATTGCTCAGCCATTCACTTGTATCATATTCTATAACAGTTGTTGTATAATTTCCTGCTGTTCCTTCCCATTTACAAACCATGCCAATAAATTCATCTTTTTCACCTTTTGCCGCACAATTCTTTAAATTTACATTATAGAAATTTTCTCCGTCTTTTGTATTTGCAATATATTTTACAAAATTTCCTTTTGTCGTATCGCTATTTACCGTACTATATGAAATAATATTTTCTATATTTACAGTTTTATCACATCGTATTGAATTAAATATGCCGCTTGCACCGGTTTTTCCATTAACATTGCAATTTGAATAACAATTTTTAGCAGTAACATTAAATGCTTGACTTGCTAATCCACCTGCGGAGCTTTCACCGGTTACATTACCTTCTGCATAAGAATTTGTCAAGCTTGAACCGGAAAGCCAACCGACTAAGCCGCCTACGGCACCATAATTAGAAGACACGTTTGATTTTGAATATGAGTTTGAAATAGATGATGCAGACATAATTCCGGCAATCCCACCAACATGATAACGACCTGCTACATCGCATTCTACAAAACAATCAGATACGGAAGAAGAACTCATAGATCCGACAAGTCCACCCTGATAAGTACCTCTTAAAGATGTTATATTCCCTGTTACGTAGCAATTTGTTATTTTTTCCTTACTGCTGGAACCAACTAATATACCTGAAGTACTGGCAGCAATAACATTTGCATTTTCAATTCCTACGTTTTTTATATCAGAGTTTGCTATATTCCCAAACAATCCTTGATAACTATTCGTGTTATTAATATTTAAATTTTTAATAACATGTCCTTGTCCGTCAAAAGTTCCATTAAACTTGTTATCACTCGTTCCGATAGCTGTCCAGTTATTTATAGAAGATAGATCAATATCTTCAGTAAGAATAATAGTTTTTCCGGAACAATCGTTGCCGTCATTAACAATCGTAGCGAGTAGCTGCAGCGTATTAGCATCTTTAATCCCAATAATCGTGTTGTTCTCAATCGCGTCAGCTAAATCATCCGGTGATTCAACAATAACGTCAGGAGTAACTTTTGTTATTTCCGCAAGGAATTTCCCGGGAGCATTTTCAGCTTTCTTTCCTGCATTTTCTCTGACTTCTTCTTCCCAATCGGCAACAACCGGCTGTTCAAGCAGTTTTACACCGTTATACTCAGCAGTTTTGTATAACCTGTTAATCTCATTAACAATCGCATTAGCTTCTTGCTGCATAGCCAGAAGAGAGGTGCTACCATACGTCCCATTTCTGGCTTGAGTAATAAGCGCATGTAATCTTTCTCCTTTTTCTTGCATAAGAGAGATACTTTCTTGCGCAGTCCCAACCATATCCATCCCCATTGCAGTGTTATCGGAAGCCATACTCAAAGAGCTGAGCTTTGCAGAATAGTTAGAAGCAATAGAATAGTTGGCAGCGTTATCCGAAGAGTGATTAATCTTGTACCCGGAACTCAGACGCTCCAAAGTCTGGCTAAGTGCGTTACTTGACCTAGTCAGATTTTGTTGGACTATTAAGGATTGGAGGTTAGTGTTTATTTTCACATATCACCACCTCCTTTTTCAAAGCCTGCAATGCAGCAGTGCTTTCTTTTATCCGGAATA
>CAJOOA010000118.1 GCA_905236055.1 Candidatus Gastranaerophilales bacterium
TTCCCGGATCGTCTAGCGGCAGGACTGAAGATTCTGGCTCTTCCAACGGTGGTTCGAATCCATCTCCGGGAGTTTTAAATAAAAAGCAGGGTTGGTCCCTGCTTTTTTATTTAGATTTTGTATAATTTATGAGAACCACCACAATGCAAAGCATTATAAATTTATTTGTTTTACGTCCTCTTTAACACTACAGTGATTTTACATGTCGGAGTGCTTAAAATTCTTTGCGAGTATTCATCTTATACTCTGATCTGCCGACTGGTAAATCAATATCTCTTACTAATAAATCGAAGTTGTCTGTTGTACGATATGTCCCATCAACTTTGGTCGCGGAGCCATTTCTGACGCATCCGGTCATAAAATATCTGTCAAGCAGAGTTTTACCGCACTGCCCAAATCTATGGTAGATGTCCTTAACATTTCCTTTGTCATTTTTGTCCATGTATTCATCAAAGGCCAATTTAATCTTTTTATCACTAAAATAACCGTTTTCCGAAACATTACGGTTATGTGAATCTCCGAGGACATCTTTATACGTCAGCATTATTGAACCATACAATTGCAATCCGTAAGCGCCCATAAGGTTGTATATTTTTTCTAAATTATCGCCGCAACTTTTCAATAAATCTTCCGCTTTTGCTGTTAAGCATGATACAGCATCATCATTAAGCTTTGGGAGCGCAAAACGATTATTCTGTATAAATCCTTTAACAGCTTCGCTTCTTTTAATAATCTCGGGATGATTTTTTAAGTAGGAATATCTTAGGTCCTGAACTTGATTGTTTGTTACTTTCAAAGCATAGCTTGGACTCAAACGATATTTTACTCTTTCAACAAAATCGGACACTCTTTGTTTCAAAGCCCCTTTTTGCGTAAAGATATTTCTTACAGAATTTATTTGTAAAACTTTCATATACTCTCCCCAGTTAATTATCCAATAAATTATACAAAGCGTCAATATATTAACTTATGTGTAAAACCGTTTAAATCTGTGATATAATCTCTTTAGTAAAAGGGGTTGAGAATATGAACATTTTCATAATAACAGTCGTTGTTATTGCAGTCATATTTTTGGTATTGAAAAGTATATTGAGTTTTACTATGAAAATTTTAGGATTGTTTATTTTAATTTTAGCCACTGCGTTTACGATTTGGATATGTTCAGTCCAACCGGAAATGCACAAGCCATTTTCGATTAATACAATCGAATATCTGCTAAAGATAAACAAAGATGGCTCTATGACAACTACAAAACAGATAACGGAAACTGTATTAAAACAGGAAGTTCAAGATTGATGAAAAAATTTATAGCGTTTTTAATTTTATTTTTTTTCATGGTAACAAATTCTTGTTACGCTTTTAGCGAGCTTTATTATTTCAAAAATATTAAGACATCGGCGGTGGAGCCATTGGTGAAGTCAAGCATTGAAGCCGGCTCTTATAAAATAGTAAAAGAAAATCCGTATTATGCGCTATCAGGACAGAATGACGACTATGCCGTTATTGTGCTCCAACAGAGCGGCGATAATATGTTTTATTATTACAAATCCGATAAAAATTCCAAGATTAACAAAGCAATATTAAAAGAGATAAAGAAGCAAAACATTGTTTGCGAACAATCTTTTAACAAAAATATTATAAGCATATATGACGATATTGCAGATACACTTGTGGCAAATTCGGGCAATCCGTTTCAATATACATTTGAAGAGAATACGGTGCAAATCCCTCAGCAAAAGGTTGCCGAAACAGTTTCTCAAAAAGTTCTTTCCGGATATATTGCTCAAATATCTGCCGGAACAAAATTTAACGTATATTTACAGGATGCAATAAATACTGCAACGGCATCTCAAGGAGACAGTGTTGTTGCAGTTGTTCAAGACGGAATAAGTTATAACGGAAATATAGTAATTCCGCAAGGCAGTCTTGTTTATGGAACTCTTAAAAAAGCAAGAAGCGCAACATACGGTTCATTAAACGGAAAAATTATTATTGATTTTAACAGAATTGTTACACCGGACAATTATAACTACAATATAAGTGTTGAAAAAATAGACTTTGTCGTAGCAAATGAAGGTAAGCTAACTGAAACTGCCAAGGGTGCTGCAACCTCAGCTGCCATCGGTGCTGTTTTGGGCTTGTTGTTCGGACTTATATCGGATAACGGACATGCTGGCAGAGCAGCTGCAATAGGTGCAGGTGTTGGTGCCGGTTCGTCGTTGGTGTTTTCGGCGGCAGAAAAAGGAGTTGATGCGGAAATTCCTTCTTTTACAGAACTTGAATTAACTCTTACAAGTCCTTTGAATGTTAATATTATGAAGTAAATTTTAGAAAGGGAAATGATGACAAATAAAAGGTTAATTATGCTGGGGCTTTTAATACTGGTAGTTGCATTTATCGGTAAGCTTTTATTTATTGGTATGAAAAATATTAAAATTGATGATTTTCATAAGGCAGCAATAATTTTTGTTATTGATTCTTCAGCATCAAATCAGCAAATGCTTCCTGAAGAAATCAAATTCGCGAAATCTCTGTGCTCTATACTTGACCCTGAAGATGAAATAAAAATCCTAAAAGTTTCGGAAGAATCTTATTTGATTTATGAAGGTTCTCCAAGCGATTCCAAGGGAATTACTAAAGCAGTGGAAGCATTTACAAAATACAATCCGAAAGACTATGGAACGGCTTACGGTATCGGATTGAAGAAAGCATTTGAGCACTGCCTTACAATGAAAAAAGAGGGCTATGTGCCTGCTGTTGTAGTGATTGGAGATTTGGAAAATGAAGGTGCTCTCGAGAAGCAAATTGACTGGAATAATCTTCCTGAGAACATTAACAAGATAAAAGAATATATTCCGGAAATTTCTATGATGTTCGTATATGCGGCTCCGGAAAAATTAGATTTAGTTAAAACAAAATTAAACCCTATTTTAGGTGAAAAGAAACTTATTATTGCAAACGAAACAAATGCGGATAAGGCAAAAAGAAGATTCTTAGAGGCAATTGGAAGATAGGGGCAAATAAGAACAGAATAATAGGAGAATAATATATGGCATTTACGATATCTACGAAACACGGTGAGAAAACTTTTGCAGACAAAGAACTCGTGAATATTGGTTCAAGAGAAGGTGCTGATTTGATTTTGAACTTAGGGTTCGATTTTTTACTTACAGTTCAATATGATTCAAAAACCAATAAATGCGCTGTGTTGAATCAATTCAACAATGAACGCTTCTTGTTCAAAGGTAAACCCGTTCCGGCGAAATTAGATGTTGATAGGGTTTGCAAAATTATGGTTGACGGTTCCGATGAATTTATTTCAATAAAAGTTATCGGTGAAAAGGTAAATAGAGAAATCGTAAATGAAAATATAACGGAAAATGATATAAAAGCTATTTATGGTAATGATGTTAATGCGACAGCAAAACTTATGATAGAAAAACGAAAAGCCGAAATTGAGACGGCAAGAGTAGCCATTATAAAAGAAATAGGCGCGCCTATAAATTCTCTTAAAAATAAACTGTCAATGAACTCTAAGTCGGGAATATTTATTCATATTGCAATGTTTTTCGCATCACTTGTTTGCGCTTTTGGAGTCTCAAATTATTTAACAGGACTGCCTCTTAACGAAGCAGGTTCTGTTATACAAATGCCTACAAATATGAAACTTATATTCGTATATGCCTTGATTATTTATGCGGTTGGATTGTTATTAAAACAAGGCGTGTTTTTATCACTGCAAAATAAACTCGGAGAGGGCACTAATGTATCAAGATTGGCGGAAAAGTTTATGATAACACTTTCCATGATTTTTTATGCGTCAATATATATTATAAATGTCCTTTATTATATTTCGCCAAAAACTTTCCCTGTTTTTGCCGTTTTAATTTCACTATTTTTTACGGGAACTGCTGCAACTCTTGCTCTTGCCTGCGGTTACTATAAGAATAATAACACTGAACTCAGAAAAGAATTAGACAGTTATGAATATAGAGAAGACTTTGAACGGGTTATTAAAGAATATCAGTTGTGGATTGAACGTTTGGCAAATACGATGAGTAAAACAAAAATCCAAAATATTAAGGACAAATTATTCGGTTTACAGATTAAATCTGCCGGCGAGATTTTGTTAGGCATAATTACGGCTCCTTTTTTGGCATACGGTGTTTCGAATACGCTTGCTATGTGTTTCCCTGAAGCTGCGGGTTGGGTGAGAATTTCGGGTTTGAGACTAAGTCCGGTATTTCTTGTACTGGCAACATTTTTAATTATTTTTGCATTCTTTAATTTTGTAAACGGATTTTTATGCAGTAAAAAAATTCAAGCATCAAATGTACTTAAAAATGACGGTTACAGCAATTATTTACAGCACGGAGTTGAAATATATGGCATTGAGGGGGTCAGAAAACTTGATAAAGAGATGCGTCGGTCTTTCTTTATCGGCTTGTGCATAATTCTTATTGAATTTTCAATGAATGCATCATACTTTATGGGCGAAATTGGTGGCGATTTGGGTGGCCTGCTGCTAAGTATGTTAGCAGCGCTGGTTCCTACGGCACTTTTGATAGCAGAAACATTTATGCTAAGTCAAACAAGATTTGAAAATTTTGCTTGTGACGAACTTGTATCTAAGTTGGGATAATTTATGAAACTCCTTTTCCAAATACTTGTAATATTGCTTATGGCAGTAACTGTGTGCATTTGTTTGATACAACCGGAAATGCACAAAGCAGTTCTTGTCTATAATTCAGATTACACGCTTGTTCCGGAGGAGGTTAGTGTCATTGAAAAAGAAGAGATTCCGATTATGGAAATCCCTGCAAAATCTCTACAAAATGCAGTAAAAGTTGAAACTAAAGTACATACCCTTCCAGTAACAAAGAAAACGCAAGAAGCAAAAGAAGGCATCCTTCAACAAAATGTTAAAAAAACAGAAACAAAAAAGGTTGAGAAAACAGATATTCCAAAACCTGTTCTAGTTCAGGAAACCAAAAAAATTAAATCACCGGCAACTGCAAATACCTCTCAAACAATAGTAAAAACATTTACCCCAGAAGAAATTGCGTGGAATGTTTGGCGCTCTAATTTACAGAACCAAATTATGCAGGATGTAAAACTTCCTATTATACCGAACGGAGTTATTTTTAGGTTTTCTTTCAACGTAGATAAATACGGTAAAATAACAAATATTTATACCAGTTCTGATAATCCGGCATTTACTCCGTATGCCATTCAGTATATTGCGCCGGTAATACGCAGTTATCAGGGTAAATCCATTTTAAATTTCCCGGCTGGTTCTACCAGAACATCAACGGAATTTAAAGGCGGCTGGAAAATATCTTCCAGCGAGCGTTTAAGTACCCCTCAAGATTATAATGACTATGAAAAAGTGATTAAAACAAACTATTAGGAATTTTATATGCTAAAATTAGGTTAATGTATAAATACAAATAGGTTGATTTGTTATGTATAAATGTACCGAATGCGGATTGGAATTTGAAATAAAACCGGAATATTGTGAATGCGGGAATGATGAATTCGCGGTTTTGGAAAACAAAATTCTTTCAGAAATAGTGCAGCCCAATCCTGAAGCGATGAAAGATGCGAAACCCGAAATATCAGATAACATGGACAATGGATATGAGAACAATAATATTCCAAATAAGAAAGAAAACTTCAGTTTGCCATACAGTCCATTTGCGCTGGCGTTTTTCATAGTTTGTATGGTTCTTTCTTTGCTAATCTTATTTGCGTGGAATCCTGTTAATACTACGGAAGAGATTGTTGAAATAGAGCAAAAAGTCTTGGAAAATAAACAAATCCCGTCAATAGATAAATTATGGAAAGGGGTAAATGTAGAGGACGCTAAAGTGATTGTAGAACAGCAAGTTCCAAAACAAAAAACCACTACAGTTCCGCTGATTAAAGTTAATAACACCACTAAACCCGTAAAAAAACAAAACGCTTTAAAAAAAACAAAACCTGTTAGTGCACCTCAAGTTGTAGACAAAACTCAAACCTCTTCGATCCAAAAAGCACAGGAAGATGCTCAAAAAATTATGGAAGCTAAACGAAAAGCAGAAGCCGAGGCACTGGCAGTAGCGGAAAAGGCAAGAAAGTCAGCTCTAGCCAAGCAAGAACTTGCTAATTATAAAATAAATTTAAGAAACGAAATAGGAAGAAAAATAGATTTTACAAGAGTGATAGGTGATGGGAATTGCGTAATATCTTTCAAGCTGGATTCTTCAGGTAAGCTGATTAACAGGGCTTTCATAGAACAATCATCAAATATTACATTAAACAATGCTGTTTACAACGCTGTAATGACAACACCTTCCTATAATCCGCCACCATCCGCTTATAATAATGAAGTTTTAAAACTTAATATTCGGTTTACGAACGGAAACTTCGCGATAACACTTGAATAAGTTTATGGTATGCTTTAATTATGAAAAGCGGTTTTGTAACAATAATAGGACGGCCTAATGTAGGTAAATCAACCCTTTTAAATCAAATATTAGGGCAGAAAATTGTTATCGCAACAGATAAGCCGCAAACTACACGAAAGCGTATCAAAGGAATTTACACTGAGAGTCGCGGACAAATTGTTTTTGTGGACACTCCAGGTGTACACAGACCGTTGAATAAACTCGGCGAATTTTTAATGGATGAAGCCAAATTTGCCATTCCGGATACGGATTTGATAATTTTTCTGGTAGATGGTTCAGAGCCGGCCGGTAAAGGGGACAAATGGATTGTTGAAAATCTTCTTAAGTCAGCGAAAACGCCGATAATTTTGGTAATGAACAAAGTTGATAAGATTAAAAATCAACAAAAAATAGAAGAAAATCTTGTTACGTATAAGCTTTTGTTTGATGAAAATATCCCTGTGATAAGAATTTCAGCCAAAACGGGCAGAAATAAGGATACGTTTTTAGATAATATTTATAAAAAGCTTCCTGAAGGGGAGTTGCTTTATCCTGAGGATGTTGTAACGGAAGAAAATATGCGAGACATCGCAGAAGAAATAGTCAGGGAAAAAATTCTTTTGAATACATCTGATGAAATACCGCATTCAGTCGCTATTACCATTGATAAATACGAAGAAGCCGATGATATAGACAGAATTTATGCAACAATATATTGCGAACAAAAAAGCCAAAAGGGAATTCTGATAGGTAAAGGGGGAGGGCTCCTTAAAAAAATCGGTACGGATGCACGTTTAGAGCTGGAAAAAATTGTTGATAAAAAAGTATTTCTGTCCCTTGAAGTAAAAGTTGAAAAAGATTGGCGCAAAAAAGACAGAGTTTTGAAAAATTTCGGGTATTTTTCCGAGGGGTAAAATTAAGAAATTCACCCATTAATCGGTAATACCATATTAAGAATATGTAAGGATTCAAAGATTCTTTAAAATTTTATAATATACTTGAAAGCGTAGAGTATTTTATATGGAGGAAGCTTATGTCAAATATGGTTTTGGAAAAATCTTCGATTCATCCTTCGGCAGTAATACATCCGTCTGCTGAAATCGGTGAAGGAGTAATTATAGGTCCTAACGTTGTAATAGGGGAGAATGTTAAGATAGGTAACGGTACACGTGTTATTGCCAATGCTTATATAGAATATGCAGAAATCGGCGAAAATTGTACGATTTCTCCTTTTT
Source organism: Candidatus Gastranaerophilales bacterium (assembly GCA_905236055.1). Classification (GTDB taxonomy): domain Bacteria; phylum Cyanobacteriota; class Vampirovibrionia; order Gastranaerophilales; family Gastranaerophilaceae; genus CAG-196. The sequence continues at coordinate 7,664 of CAJOOA010000118.1, forward strand.
CAACTATCGGTTCCGAGCCACAGGATTTGGGATATAAAGGAGAACCGACAAAAGTTGTTATTGGAAATGAAACAATAATTAAAGAAAATGTAACAGTCCACAGAGGTGCCGCTTGCGGTGATTATACTACAAGAATAGGTAATAAATGCTTGCTTATGGTTGGCTCACATGTCGCACACAACTGTGTTCTTGCTGACCAAGTTATACTTGCCAATTTGGTAACATTAGGCGGCCATGTACATGTCGGATTTGGCGCGTTCGTAGGTGGTATGAGCGTATTCCACCAGAATATAAGAATAGGCGATATGGCGATAATTAGCGGATTTTCTGCTTCAAGACAGGATATTTTACCGTATTCAAAAGGCGAAGGCAGGCCTCCGGTTCCGAGAGGGCTTAATGTCGTTGCGCTGAAGCGTAGAGGTGTTTCTCAGGAAATAAGAAATAATATGAATTTGGCGTTTAAGTATTTGATTTCTGAGGAATACAATACATCTCAAGCAATTGAAAAAATTAAAAAGGAAATTCCGATGAATGAATATATCGAAAATATGATTGAATTTATTAAATCATCGAAGCGTGGAGTATTGTTGAAATCCCATAAATCAGGATATCAATCTCTTGAAGGTGACATGGAATAAAAACAAAGATATATATGGAAAAGAGCCCTCTATATTTTGGAGGGCTCTTTTTTGTAAATTTTTGTAAACTTTCCCCCAAAAACACTAAAGTTTAAGGAAAAAATGCCGTTATACATGCAAAGCGATATAAAGGAGTCATTATGTCACCAGTTGATATGGACAGAGCATTAACAAGCGAGAATTATGCATTTAAAATGTGGAGATCCTATAATAACGGCAATCCTTACGGAATAACAGATGCCCAATTTGGTGAAATCGAAGGAGCTTGGAAATCTCGTCTTGGGGCTTGGCAAAGTTATACTGAGAACGATAATAATAATTACCATGTCACTGATGAAGATTGGAATAATGGTAAAGACCGAGCCGAAAGTGACTCAGGTTTTAAAAATACACAAGGTAAAGAAAATAAGCAAACTTGGCGGACAGTGGGTTCTGCTGGCGCTGCAGTCGGTAACGCAGCAGGTGGAGCTTGGCTGCGGAATACAGATAAATTACAATGGAATGGTATACAAAAGAAAGGTGGCAAAAATAATAGTGCAGGTGCAGGTGTTTTAATTGCATGCGGAATAGATGCTGCTTTAGCTATATGGTACCGGGCTGCCAAACCAAATGAAGAACAGAAAAAAGCAATTGATGCATATAAAGAGCAAATGCCTGCTTTACAAGATGAGTGTGCTCAAAATGATGCAGATATGATGATGTATGATGAAGAACTTATAGAACTTGGTGATTCTGCGGCTGAAACTGTTGATACTGCGAATGAGGAAATGGAAGAGCAAATGAAAGAGTATGCTAAAAATCAAGCAGTAAGAGACTATGCCCAAAGTGCAGTAACTGCAGGTTACGAATTAACTGATAAAGATAAAAAAGAATATCAAAACAGTACCCAAACAATGACTCAGATTGGTGAAGATGTTCAAACTATGAAAGATGATACAATAGAAGAAGTGGGTGAAATTAATGAAGAAATGCTCACATATGAAGACAGCTATAATGATGTTGCGCACGATATGGGCGAAATAGCCGGATATACAGCTACAGCTGCAGATATTGATGATCAAACTAAAGTTAAATGCTATGTGGAAGCTGCATCTCAGGGTATTAATGCGGCAAATGCAGGGCTAGATGCCAAAAAGGCCTTCTCTGTAGCATCTGGTAGTAATGTGGCATTTTGGGTATCTGTAGTATACGCAGCCGCTGGCGCTGTAGCAGCTGTTGCAGCAGTTTCAGATGGTTTAGCTACTGCAGAACAGTACAAATGGGCTGGTGAAATTGATGAAGAGATTAAATTAAGAGAAGATGTTGAATCTGCAAATAATGATTCAATTGATTTGTACGATGAGAATATAGACAATTATGATGCATATTTAGATGATATCTCGAAACAAGAGGTTGAAGTGCCGGATGATTTAGAAGAGCCGGATCCGAACTTACCGGAACCACCGGAACCACCTCAAAAAAAGAAACCTGAAGAAGAAAATCCATAGTAAGATGTAAGATAATATATGAATTAGGGGCGCATTCAGCCCCCTTTTTTTTGTGTTGCATGACATAGATTTGTAACAATTTTGTTACATTTTGTTTTTTTACTAGCAAAAAATATTTTTTCAAAGTTTTTATATAGATATAAAGCTCTCTCTTCTTATTTAAACGGACAGGCCTTGGTTAAATATACAAGGTCTTTTTTTTATGTCTGACATGCTCGTATGAAGTTAAGAATATATAAAGGTGGCTCAATTGTGTGTTAAACTTGAAATATGGGTAGATAGTACAATTGGAGGGAAAAATATGATACCTATTTTAGATTCAAAAAGACAATATGCCACAATCGGTTCTGAGATTGAAAAAGCTGTATGTGAAGTATTACGTTCGGGTTCTTACATTTTAGGTCCGAATGTTAAAGCACTGGAAGCAGAGCTTGCAAAATATATCGGCTGCAATTATACAGTTGGCTTAAACTCAGGTACTGATGCTTTACATTTGGCACTTAGAGCATTAGATATAGGTGCAGGTGATGAAGTCATTACAACTGCATTCACATTTGTTGCTACAACAGAATCCATTGAAATTGTAGGTGCAACACCAGTATTTTGCGATATAAATCCTGATACCTTTAATATTGATGCGAATAAAATTGAATCATTAATTACACCCAGAACAAAAGCAATTATGCCGGTTCACTTATATGGGCAACCCTGTGAAATGGATAAGATTATGGATATTGCAAAACGCCATAACTTATATGTAATTGAAGACTGCTGTCAGGCAATAGGTGCTGAATATAAAGGTCAAAAGGTTGGTACATTCGGCGATATAGGGTGTTACAGCTTCTATCCGACAAAGAATCTCGGCGGAATGGGTGACGGCGGTTTGATTACTGTAAACAGTGAAAATCTTAAGAACAGAATTGTGGCACTAAGAAACCATGGCGGAGCAATCAGATATCATCATGATGAAATCGGCGTAAATTCACGTCTGGATGAAATTCAAGCAGCAATTTTGAGAGTTAAATTAAACTATATAGACGAATGGAATAAGGCAAGAAGAAGCCACGCAGCAACTTATAACGAACTGTTCGCAGGATGTTCCGATATCAAAACTCCTTCTGAGTTGGCTGATACATATTGCGTTTATCACCAATACACAGTAAAAATTCCTAACAGAGATGAAATCCACAAAATGCTTCAAGAATCCGGAATTGGCGCTATGCTTTACTATCCGATTCCTTTACACATGCAAAAAGTTCATGCTCACCTCGGTTATAAGATGGGTGATTTGCCTATTACAGAAAAGAACACTGAATGTGTTATTTCACTTCCGATGTTCCCTGAACTTACTTTGGAAGAACAAAAAACGGTTGCTTCAACTCTTATTAGCTGCTTAGAAAAATCAAAAGCACTTGTATAAGTTTTGATTTGATTGTAAAAAGACGGATTTTAAAAGTCCGTCTTTTTTTAATGTCAAAAATTTGCTATAATGTACTAAATACAAGAGAAAGAGGAGCAATATATGATTAATTACGAATTGAATTTATCTCATGAAGAACTTGAAAAACGTACACATAAAGACTATCTGACTACCAAAAAAATGCTTGCCGTCGATGCGCCGGAATATATGGAACTCGCAGACGGTGATAAAGAGGCCTTAAAACACCTCGTTCACGCAGCAGTAGTTCTGGATAAGGTAAATATGCAGCTTGATAATTTTCACAATTTACCATTTAAAGAATTTTTAGAAAAAGAAATTGCAAACGGAAACGAAGATGCAAAATTGACTAAGATTCTTTTTGATGCGCAAAAAGGGGTATGTGCGCTTGATAGAGAATCTCAAATGGTAGAACTTGCAAAGGGGGTAAATGGGGTTATAAAAATGCGTCCCGGAAAAGCTCTTTATCCGGAAGATATGGAAAAAGAAGAATTCCACACCATTTTGATAAAAATGCTAAATGGGGGTAAGTTTGAGGAGGTTGCTAAAATTCTTAATCAGCGCTCTGTAATTGAGAGAAATGGGGATGAATTAGTTGCAATTGACTATATAGATAAATTCAAAGAAGACTTTGCATATATGGCGGATGAACTTGATAAAGCTGCCGAAGTTTCTACAAATGCGGATTTTAACGAGTTTTTGAAACTTCAGGCAAAAGCTTTAAGAACACCTGATTCTATGCTTGATGCTTATGCCGATAAAAAATGGGCAACTTTGCAGGATACACCTTTGGAATTTACTATAACAAGGGAAAATTACTCGGATGAAATGACAGAAACGGTTGTCGAAAATCCTGAGTTGAAAACTCTTCTTGATAAGGCCGGAATTACCCCTGTCGCAAAAGACTTTCTTGGCGGTAGAGTCGGGATAATTAATAAAAAAGGCACAGATGCAATTCTAAATGTCAAAAAATATTTACCGCTTATGGCTAAAAATATGCCGTTTAATAACAGATATGAACAAAATATTTCACCGGATAAAGAATCCAAGCAAACAATGGTGGATGCTGATTTGGTGACAGTAACCGGAGATGTCGGGGAATTCCGCGCCGGAATAACATTAGCTGAAAATCTTCCGAATGATGACAAGTGGTCCATAACTAAGCTTAATGGCGGAAGAAGAAATGTTTACCACAGGCAAATTCGGCTTATTACTTCTGAAGATGCAAGAGAGAAGCTGCAAAAACGACTCAATGCAATTTTAGATAAAAATTTACACAAATTTTATAATGATGAGGCAGACCATTGGTTTACCGTAGGTCACGAAAATGGGCATTCTCTCGGACCGAAATCAGGAACCGAGGGTTTGGGTAAATATAAATCCATTATTGAAGAAAACAAAGCTGATATGGTTTCTCTTTCAATGCTTGATATTCTGACTGATGCCGGAATGTATACAAAAGAACAACGAGAACAGATTATTTTGACTTATGCGGCAGACAATATGATGATGTCGAAGCCAACGATGAGTCAGGCACACAGAGTCCGTTCTGTTATGCAAAATTACTTCTTTATAAAAGAAGGTGCTATAACAATTTCCAAAGAGGGAGTTCTTTGGGTTAATATGGATAAAATGGTTCCGACTGCACGCAAAATGCTTGAAAAAATTATTGAAGTACAGCTTTCAGGCGATTTTGAAACTGGCGAAAAATATGTCAACGATTGGTTCATCTGGACAGATGAAATGGAAACAATGGCCCAGAATATAAGAAAGGTTTCCAAAACTCTGAATGGTAAAGTCGAAGCACCGCTTGCGGATGAACTAATTAGATAATATGTTCCGGCATAGCAATGTTACCTTGAGACAGACGTTTTTCAAGTTCGCCTTCTGGTTTGTAGAACGGTTCAACAGTCATTATCCTTGCAGCAATATCAGGATAGTGGTAAATAAACTTCAATTCGCCTTCAGTTAAGGGCTTTTGCGTATGTACGTTGGCGTAACGTGCAAGTTCAAGGATGTTTCTTGCCTCGTTTTCGTCTTTAAACTCTATTTCAAGCTTGTTATATACATTTCTGAATCCTTTAATTCCGCCATATTCACCTGTCGTAATCATTCTTCCAGTTTCAATGATTTCCGGCTCACCACGTCCCAATTCTTCAAAATCATAAAGTTCATAATTTCTTCTGTCTTTCAATGCGCCATCTGCGTGAATACCCGATTCGTGTGCAAAAGCATTATCTCCGACGGCCGGTTGGTTCATTGGTATCGGTAGCCCAAAGGCATATGCTGTATATTTAGCAAGTTTCCAGGATTTAGATAAATCTATTTGTTCATCTACTTGATATATATCTCTAAATCCAGCAGACTTTTTGCAAGCCAATAGACAGGAAACCAAATCGGCATTCCCGGCACGCTCGCCCATACCGTTAATTGCGGTATTAATATATGCATCAACTCCGGCATCAACTGCTGCCATAGCACCTTCAACTGAACAAGCTACTGCCATTCCCAAGTCATTATGGAAATGAAGTTCTATAGGCATTTGTGTTGCTTTTGCAAGCTCATAAATTCTGTTATAAGTCGTATGGGGGTCTTCATAACCCAACGTGTCGCAATACCTGAATCTGTATGCACCGCAAGCTTTTGCTTCTTTAGCAAGTTTAATGAGAAAATTCAAATCACTTCTGGAAGCATCTTCGGCATTAACTCCGATTATTTTTGCACCCTTTGAGACCGCACATTCAACTGCTTCACATGTCATTCTCAATATATCATCTGAGGTCTTTTTCCCCATATATTTACCCTGAATCATTTGATTTGAAGTTGATTGTGAGAGATTACAATTTTCAAGTAGAGGGCAATTTTCGAATGATTTTTCGACATCTGCCGTAATAGCCCTCATCCATCCTGATAGTTTTGTTTTTCTTATAACTCCGCGCTTTACGAGTTCTAAATTTGCATTCAAATAATTTAGTTCGTGCATAGTTGTTGGGAATCCGAATTCGGATTGTGTGATTCCCATATCGTCCAGCATTAAATTAATTATTGTTTTTTGGAGCTTTGCAAGTCCTAATCTTGATGTTTGAACTCCGTCTCTATTCGTAACATCTACAAAATATATTTTCGGCATAATAAAATATTCCTTACTTAACTTCCGCAGGAATATTTTACAACATTAGTAATAAAGTTTGCAAGCTGACTATGCAATTAATTGCATAGTATTTTTAGAAAAATTCTCTCTATTTACACTATTGGGAGCAACACGTTTAGTGGTGCCTTGAAACATATCAAGAATAAATTTAGTAATTTTTACAGATAAATCTGTAACTTTTGAAACAGCTTGTTTTAAAAAGCCGATTTCATTACGTTTGCTTAATAACTGTCTTTTGATAAGTTTGTTAATTCTTGGGTTTGCTTTTTTTGCCCCATAAAAACCCATGCCGCAGCTACTCATACTCGTTGGTTGGATATTCATACGCACACTCCTAATCTCTAAGCCCTACATGAATATTATAACATTCTTTTTATGCTCCACAACCCCATGTCATTTTTAATGTAATCTTTTAACAATATTTGTCCCAATATTATAGCGTTCGCAGTAGCGTTTTAGCTCTTTCATAATGATTCCTGATAGTGCAAACACAGCAATCAGATTAGGTACGGCCAAGAAAAGTGTTACCGCATCAGATAAGTTGATAATTGATTGGAAGTTCATTGCCGAGCCGGCGATTATACATATACAATACAATGCCTGAAATACTCTAGTGGTGTATTTGCCTCCGCCAAAAAGGAAGGTCCACGCTTTAACTCCGTAATACGAACCGCAAAGCATTGTCGAAAGTACAAAACAGCTTGCCATAAATGTAAGAAGAATCGGAAATCCCGGACATATTGTACCGAAAGCTTTTGATGTAAGTTCAATTCCGGCGATTCCGTTAACATTAAGATACGCACCTGAAATAACAATAACAAAAGCTGTTGATACACCAACAATAACAGTATCAACGAATGGCTGAAGCATCGAAATAAATGCCTGAGCTACCGGTTTGTTTGTATTTACTGCAGAGAAAGCAATCGGTGCTGTGCCTAAACCCGATTCATTCGCAAACATAGCCCGTCTGAAGCCCCAGAGCAGACAAGCAAAGGTGCCACCTGCTATCGCATGCGGTGAAAATGCTTCACGTACAATAAGTGCAATTGTATGAGGCAGGTGCCCTATATTGAGTATACAAACTAATAATGCGCTTGTAACGTACAAAGAACACATTATAGGAGTAACTTTTGATGTGAACCTACCGATTGCTTTTATCCCGCCTATTATTGTAAACCAGGTAATCAAAGCGACAATTGTTCCTAAAATCCAACCGTTATCTGCAAAAATACTGTTATTTCCGCCTGTAACTTCGGTGAATTGGGCTGTCATTGCATTGATTTGGAATAAATTCCATCCGCCAATCATAGCAAATATTGCACATACTGCATAAACTTTGGCTAAAAGTCTCCCCGTTCTTTCCAAGTATTTACCCCTACCCCTAAAAGCAACGGGGATATAGTACATTGGCCCGCCTGAGACAGTTCCGTCGGGATTAGTTTGTCTGAATTTAACACCTAAAAGGACTTCTGAAAACTTAAGTGCCATTGAAAAGAATCCGGCAACTACCATCCAAAAGATAACTCCAGGTCCGCCTATTGATACAGCTGCCGCTGAACCTGCGACATTACCAATTCCTGCCGATGCTGATATAGTAGCACTTAACGCCTGAAATGATGAAAGTTCGCCTTTTTTCTTTCTTTGGTATCCCGAGGGATTACTGTGCTTGTATTTGTTTGTGATTAATTTTACAGCGTGTTTAAATCCCCAGATTCCGATAAAGCCCGTTCTTATTGTAAAGAATAGTGCGGCAGTAATTAAAAGCGCAACAAGGAATTCAATTTTTACGTCGCCAATTGTAATTGACGAAAAAATTATACCTGAAACCTTATCGGCTATAGGAGCTAGAGCGCTATCTATTACGGCATCAATATTCATAACATAATATTACAATAAACATGAAAATTCTTAAAATTATATGTTATAATTGCCCTATAAATTTGCGAGGAGGAGAGATGCTTAATTTATTACTGCAATCAGCAATAGTTATAATAGTTGCCTATTTAATCGGTTCAATACCTACAGGATATTTGATTGTTAAAGCAAAAACAGGGCAAGACATAAGAACAATCGGTTCCGGTTCAACAGGAGCTACCAATGTTAAGCGTGTACTCGGGAAAAAGTGGTTTTTTACCGTAATGCTTTTGGATGCTTTCAAAGGGGCATTACCTGTTATTTTGGCGAAATTGTTTGGTACTGTGGGCGTATCAGTTGGGATATTACCTGTATTAGCATCAGTTGCTGTGATTATTGGTCATAGCAGGTCGTGTTTCTTGAATTTTAAAGGCGGTAAATCCGTTGCATCCGGAATCGGTACAATTTTGGCATTAAACTTTCCTGTGGGTATCATAATTGCAGCAGTTTGGGCTGTTGTTACATATATAACAAAATATGTTTCTGTTGGCTCAATTGTAGCTGTCGCAATATCCCCAATTTTAATGTATTGCTTAAAATCCCCCGTTGCCTATGTAGTATATTGTCTGTTGGGAGCTGTTTACATAATCTATTTGCACAGCGAAAACATAAAACGTCTTATTGCGGGTAATGAGAATAAAGTTCGTAACTAATGACAACTCGAGTTTTATAATAAAAACATTATTGAGTTAAAGCGACTTGACAATACAGTTTGATTTGGTACTATAGAGTTTGTCGGCAAGCCCCCATCGTCTAGAGGCCTAGGACAACACCCTTTCACGGTGTAGACAGCAATTCGAATTTGCTTGGGGGTACCATTTATAAA
>CAJOOA010000119.1 GCA_905236055.1 Candidatus Gastranaerophilales bacterium
GTCAAAATATTACTATATGGAATGAACTGTTCGTTAATCATTATTGATACTGAAATATACATCTTTTAAACGTTTTTTGCTTATATGAGTATAAAGCTGGGTTGTGGAAACATCGCTATGGCCCAAAAGCTCTTGCACAATCCTTAAATCCGCACCATTTTCAAGCAAATGAGTCGCAAAACTGTGCCTTAAAGTATGCGGTGAAATATTTTTGTGGATAAGTTTTCCCCTCGCATGAATAAAACTATAGACATCCTGTCTGTTCGCTATTCTTCCGGAATCAAGAATCAAAAGTTTTTTTGTTGTTAAATTGTATTTCTTGATAAGAAAATCCCGCTCAGGATAGTAGATTTTCAACTTTTCTAAAGCTTGTTTCCCGACCGGAATAATTCTTTCCTTTGAACCCTTGCCGAAACATCTTATGTACTTAGAAACCATATCAATATCGGTGATATTAAGGTTAACAAGTTCGGAAACCCTGAGCCCGCAACTATAAAGAAGCTCCATCATAACACCTTGAATCGGAGTTAAATTTGAATGTAGCATTTCTTCAATTTCTTTCAAAGACAATACCTTAGGCAGCCGTTGAGGGATTTTGGGCTGTTCAAGAGTAGAGGCAGGGTTTTTGTCTATAATGTTCATTGAATAAATCCACTTAAAAAACCCCCTAAGCGACGCAACTTTTCTGATTACACTGGTAGGTGCCAATGAACGTTCTTTTAAATGCCTTATGAAATTTGAAAGTTTGCCCCTGTCTACATTATCAATTTCGCAGCCCGAAAAATCTGCAAACTCGTACAAATCTCTGCGATATGCATCGATTGTGTTTTTAGAAAGCCCTTTTTCAAGCTCCAGATATTCCAAATATTGTGAAACTGTTTCGTACATTTTTATAACAGCATATTAAATAAGTTATGAATAAAGTAAATCTGTTCGGATTTGTGCAAAACTAAAAAGATAAACGTTCTTTAGCAGCTTTCATTTCTCACTCCTAATATGTACACTTGTAAACTTAATGATTATAAGCATATTATAAGCAATAAGCACATCTTAAGCAATTATTGATCAACTTATTTACAAAACTTAAATTGATAAATATCATAAACCATTATTAAAATCTGCATTTTGTAGTATAATTTAACTGTTATGGTTAGATTGGTTGGCAAAGAAAACGTAGGGGGATTGGCTGATTTAGTAACGTACTTTTTCAGTTTCCAAAAATACTTTACTCATATTGTTCCGGTAAATTTTCCTGATGTTGAGCCATGTTTGTATGCAATGTGGCATAATAATCAGTGTTGCGTTTACGGTTTACCAAACAAAACTATCACAAGTGTAATGGTCAGCCGTTCCAAAGACGGAGAGGTTGTAGCTAATGCAATAGAACGCGCTTTCGGGTTCAAAACCGTAAGGGGTTCTAAAGGCAGAAAGGGCTCTGTAGAAGCCACTATGCAAATGATAGAAGCACTTAAAAACGGTGAAAATGGCGCAATTATGGTTGACGGACCGAAAGGGCCCGTTTATGTAGCTAAAGACGGCGCAATAAAAATCGCAAAACTTGCAGGTGTTCCTATTGTTCCTGTAGTTTGGTATTCAACCAACTTTAATCTTATCAAATTTAAATCTTGGGATAAATTACAAGTTCCGTTTCTTGATGTGCGTTTGATAAATCTTTACGGTGAGCCGATTTATGTACCCGCAGATGGTGATGATGCCTCTGACGAAGAATATCGCTTAAAACTTGAAAACTCGCTTTTGGAACTTCGTGACAGAGCCCCCGAAGAATATAAAAAAGTGTATTGGCACGGTCTATGGAGAAGAAAAACAAAATAAAACTTTTTGCCTTACAAATGGGCTCAATTATAGGGAAACGAACGGAAAATACTGAAAAAGTCCGTGATTTGCTTATTAAATACTTATCAGAAAACAGTGCGGATTTTGTATTTTTGCCTGAAGTTTGGACAGTTGGCTGGGATTGTCCGTCTTTTAAGGATTGTGCCGAAGAATATAATAATTCCGAGTCAATTGCCATGCTGAAAGATATGGCGAAAACTTATAATACCAACATTATAGGCGGAAGTATAATAATAAAAAATAACGGAAAATATTACAATTCATGCCCGGTTATAAATCGAAAGGGCAAGCTTGTTTGCACATACGAAAAAAATCATTTATTTTCCTATTACGGCTGCAATGAGGGTGATATTGTTACGGCAGGGGAAAACCCCATTATGGTTGAACTTGATGGAATAAAAATAGGAATCACCATCTGCTATGATATAAGGTTTCCCGAAATATACAGGGCTTACAGAAAAGCGGGTGCAGATATTTTGGTAAATATGGCGGCATGGGGAGCAAGCAAAAAAATCCCGTGGGATAGCATGACAACCTCTCGTGCGGTTGAAAATCAAACGTATTTTATGGCACTTACCCAAACAGGAACCCTCAAAAACGGTGAAAAGAATTTAGGACACTCAATGATTTTGGACTACAACGGAAATATTTTATCTGAAATTGACAAAAAAGAGGGCGGAATTTTTGCTGAAATAGATTTGGAAGAAATGTATGAATTTCGCAATAAATGTACTATATTAAAGGATATTAAAAATTCTTACGAGGTTTTAACAAGATGAAAAAAATAATAATTTTGTTTTTTGCTCTAATTTTATTTTCGCAATGTATTCAGGCGAAATCCGTAAAAAGTGAAGTTTTGCACATAATAAATGATTCCGGAATCAAAAAAGATTCGATTGCGGTTTCCATAAGAAACGCAAAAGACGGGAAAACGGTATATTCGCTTAATGACAGCATAATGATGAATCCGGCTTCCGTTCAAAAAGTTTTAACGATGACGGCAGCAGAGCAAACTCTAGGACAAGGTTACAAATTTTCAACCGAGCTTTATTCGGAAGGTGAAAACAATTATTTAATAAAGCTTTCCGGAGACCCTTATCTCAGATATTCCGAGCTTAAGGCACTGACAAAATCCGTTAAACTCGGAGCCGAAAATGTATTTATTGATGACAATATCCTTGATAAAAAATATTGGGGCGAGGGCTGGCAATGGGATGACGATATGAATACTCTTATGCCAAAATTCGGAGCATATAATCTCGATAAAAATCTTATTAAATTACAGATTTTGCCGTCAGAAAAAGGAAAGTTCGCAACAATTGTAAATCCGAGCAAATACCCGTTTGTCTTTATGAATAATATTAAAAACTCGGATAAAACATCTGTCGATATTACCAGAGAACCCTCGATTTCAGATAATACTTTAATTTTAAACGGAACTGTTTCAAGGCAAACAACAGTTTATATCCCATCAGAAAACATCAAAAGGTATTTTGAAATTCAGCTTACAAGGGCGCTGGGTGAAAACAAAATTTATTTAAAAAATCCGTTTGTTGTTAAAACAAAATCCAAAAATGACAAGTTGGAAAACAAAATAGAACACGAGCTATCTTATGCAATGAGCGATATTTTAAAAAACAGTAACAACATGGCTGCAGAAACCGTTTTCAAACTCGCAGGAGGCAAATTTATAAATGGAGTTGGTACAGATACCTCAGGAATTGATATGTTCAATGATTTCTGTGCAAAACAAAATTTAGACAGTTCGACTATACGAATAACAGACGGAAGCGGTGTTTCAAAAAACAATTTGCTGACAGCAGGTTTCGTGTCTGAATTTTTATACAAAAACAAAAACAGCCATGCAATGCAATATTTACCTTGCCCCGGAGAAGGCACGCTTGCTCAGAGATTATTACCGATTAAAAATAATTTAAGAGCAAAAACCGGCACCCTTTCTAATATCAGTTCAATTGCGGGCTTTATAACTTCAAAAAGCGGGCATGAATACACCTTTTGCATATTACAAAACGATGTAAAATTATCTCCTTCCGATAAAAAAATGTTGGAAGATTACATCCTTCGGGAAATTTATTTGAAACTATAATTTGTTGATATGTAAAATTTTACCGCTTTTTTTAAATTCATCTTAACATTTCGTAATATTAAACCTCAAAAAGGCAATTTTTGGAGTGTTATATACTTTATATATATGTAAGAGTTATATAAAGAGAGCATTTATTATGGCAACTAAGTATTCAGCAGTAGAAAGAAATAAAA